>CAVKNF010000021.1:0-20980 GCA_963657415.1 bacterium
AACAACAGCAACAACAGCAACGAAAATGCTGCAAAGGTTGCTCTGGAGGCTAAGTTCCAGACTGTCAATGAAGACTTCGTCAACAAGTCAGTACTCGTTACCTACCGTGCACTTGCTGATGGAAACAAGGCACTCGTTGACGCTATTGAGGCAATGAAGGACGATGCTGGAGTTGAGGCTGCATGCGAGGCATGGAAGGAGTCACGCCGTCAGTGGGAATACTCAGAGGCATTCCTCTTTGGTCCTGCTACAGTATACTCTATCGACCCACATACTGACACATGGCCGTTTGACGCTACCAAGTTTGACAACTTGATGAAGAACTTTGACCCATCTGACGAGGCAAGCCTCGACAACATGGCAGAGATTATCAGTACGACAGAGAACCTCACAGGTTTCCACGCTGTGGAGTACATCCTCTTCCGCGACGGCGCAGCACGCAAGTACAACGACCTTTCTGACAAGGACCTCGCTTTCTGCGAATTGGCATCACAGGACCTCTACCTCGCTTCTCTGAAGCTCGTCAGCGCATGGGGTGGCGAACTCTCTGACGATGAACAGGAAATTCTCGACGAGTGGGAGTCAGCTATCAACTATGGCGACAACTTCGTAAAAGCAGGTAAGGCTGGTTCTACATACTCAGACATCACTACAGCTACTCTCGACATCATCACTGGTGCACGCGACATCCTCGGTGAGGTGGCAGACTCTAAGATTGGTGCTCCTTACACAGGTGCCAACAAGGACTACATCGAGTCTCCTTACTCTTACAACTCTATCACAGACTTCTATGACAACATCATGTCATGCAAGCACACTCTCTATGGTGGTGCTGACGTCAACGGAACCACTCCTAACGAGAACTCTCTTATCGGAGTTTGCTTGAAGGTGACCCAGTTCAAGAGCCTTGCTGAAGATGTAGAGGCTAAGATGGAGGTTGCTCTCGAGAAGACCAACAGCATGAAGCGTCCATTCGTTCTTAACTATAAAGACGCTAGCGCAGGTGAGGCTATCAATGCTATCAGTGCCCTCGACGAGGCTCTGCAAAAACTCGAAGACGCTATCCGCTCTTACAACTAATTGATACTCACGTAGACCGCAAAGGTCTGACAACGCCTAAAAGGACAGTTGGTTGCCCCGATTCGCAAGAACAAGGGCAACCAACTTTAGCCGTAAATAAAAGATATACAACAACATACCACAAAAACAACCTTAAAGTATTATGAAACAGAAAACATCCATCGTCTTGTTTGCTGCCGCTGCCCTCCTGGCTTCTTGCGGTGGCGACGCCGACCTCGACCTCGACCTCGGCCCAAACGACAAGACTCTCAGCGAAGAGTATTATGCAGGAGGATTGCTCGGTACTACCACCAACACCGGTGCCCTCGCCTACAAGCAACCTACCAAGGCTGTGGAAGACCAGGGCATGAGCGCTGCATTCCAGATTGGAGAGAAACTCTTTGAGAAGAACTATCACACCAGCGACGGTGCTTTTGCAGGTCTCGGCCCTGTGTATGTGCGTCAGGGATGTCTCTACTGCCACCCTGCCTACGGACACGGCAAGCGCAAGGAACGCTATTGCAACACCGACGAAGGCAACGGCTATCTGCTCGTGATCTATGACAAGCAGACCAACAGTTACATCACCTCTGTGGCAGGTATGCCTCAGACTGGTTCGATAGACCCATTCAAACCAGCCATCAAAGAGAGTGGCATCCACATCACATGGAATAAATACACCGACGAGTGGGGCAACAAATTTGAGGACGGCACCACCTATGACCTCATCTATCCTGAGGTTACCATCGATGCCGACGCTTACTACTCTGATGTGCACGTGAAGCGCAACGGACAGGACGTGGTTATTCCTCTCAGCGAGGTGGCTGAGCAGATCGGTGTGCGCCTCGAGTCTACCATCGGTATCTATGGTACAGGTCTTACCGACGCCATTCCCGACGACTCTATCACAGCACAGTGGGTAAAGGAGAGCAAATACTACAACAGCGTGGGCAAGACCAACGCCCTTAACCCAAGTTACTGGAGTCAGACGGACAACGACTGGGTAAAGGATGCCAACGGCAACTATACTGGCAAATACCAAAACAAGTATGTGCGCCGCTATACTTACGCACTTAGCCGCGGTCCTATCCAGGACGGTCCTGGTGCCAACGCCATCTGGAACATCACCAATGTGACACGCCCTGACCGTGCTTACCACTATCTCGACCTCAACTACAACGCGAAGACTCAGACCAAGTCATTCTATGCTGAGACTTCTTCAAAGGATCCTGATGTGCAGGATGGATTCCCTGCTTACATCGCACAGATTGACCCTGACAAGAAGCACCCAGACTGGCATACAGACAATGTGGAGAGCAACATCTACAACTATCTCACATGCAACACTCTCGATGCAGAGATGACCCAGGAGGACTACAAGAAACTGATGATATGGCATGTAGGTCTGGCTGTGCCTGCCGCACGTAATGTCGACACCGACAAGTTTAAGGAGGGCAAGAAACTCTTCACGCAGATAGGTTGCGCCAACTGTCACCGTCCGTCATGGGAGACTGGCAACGGCAACATCGTGGATCCTAACGGACTCTTCGGCAACAACGACATGCCTCGCTATGCCAACCAGAAGATATGGCCTTACACAGACTTCGTGCAGCACCGCCTCTTCATGAAGAATGACATCCGCACAGGATGGTGCCGCACCACTCCACTCTGGGGACGTGGACTGAGCAAGATCGTCACTGGCGCTGAGGACCGTCTGCACGACTGCCGTGCACGCAACACCCTCGAGGCTATCATGTGGCACGGATGCTCAAGCGAAGGAAATACGAGCGACGCACACTGGGCTGTGGAGAACTTCCGCAAGTTGAGCGCTGACGAGCGTGAGGCTGTCATCTTCTTCTGCGATTGCATCTAAGTTAGCGTTTCAATAGTATTTAAAGTAACATTTATACTGTATTTGAATGACATTAAAACATCTCCTGTTGCTACTGCCATTGGCATTCGCCGCATGTAGCGACAACGAAAATCTGGACCTCGACCTCGGCGACAAAACCAACAAGGACATGCCCGAGGACTACTACACAGGTGGAGAACTCGGCACCGTGTTCGACCAGAGTTCACTTGCCTTCAAGCAACCTGCACCTGTGGTTGAGAAGAGTGGTCTGGGACAGGCATTCAACAACGGAGAGTATTTCTTTGACAAACCCTTTACCGAGACCGGCAAGCCCTTTGGCGGTCTCGGTCCTCTCTATTGCCGCAAGAGTTGCCGCTACTGCCATACAGGCTATGGTCACGGCCAGCGCCAGTCGGGCACATACAACTCTTCCAACTATGGCAACGGCTACATTCTGATGATTACCGACGAGAATGACATCGTGGTGCAGAGTTTCGGATGGGTTGCCGCGGGTAAGGCTACCGAACCCTTCAAACCTCAGTTTGACGAGAGCAAGGTGCAGATTGCCTGGCTTGACTACACTGACGAATGGGGCAACACATTCCCCGACGGCGACACCTACTCTCTCATCTATCCTGAGGTGACGCTCGAGGACGGATGCATCTACGGCAAACTCATCGACAAGGACGGCAATGAGGTGTCTATGTCGAAAGCCAAGGTGCGTCTTGAGTCGACCATCGGTTTCATCGGCAGTGGTCTGCTCGATGCCGTGCCTGATGACTCCATCATGGCTCAGTATCGCAGCGAAGGCAGGTTTGCCACTCTCAACCCACAGTTTTGGGACAATGATGCCAAGGACTTCGTGAAGAAGGCCGACGGCACTCTGGCACTCAAGAATGGTGGTATCGTCTATAAGTTTGACTATGCCCTCGACCGTGCCAGCGTGATGAGCGACGCCTCTTTCTGGGAAGTGCAGAATGTGACCCGCAAGGACTTCACATCTCACTACATACCAACAGAATACTGGCAGTTTGCCGCCGCCGACCCTGAGGTGACAAGCAGGTTCTATGAGTACTATCCACAGTGGAATCTCACTGGCGACCCAGCCAAGGACATCGTCACTTTCGGCACATCCACCAATCTGCCTGTGGAAATGGAAGAGAGCGACTACATCAACTACATGGTGTGGCATCGCGGAGTGGGCATTCCTGCCGCACGCAATGTAAAAAGCGAGGAATTCCAGACAGGCAAGAAACTCTTTACCGAGATAGGATGCGCCAACTGTCATCGTCCTACATGGACTACCGGCGACGACAAGATACGCGACCCTTACGGACGCTTCACTGCCGAAGACTCACGTCTGCCACGTTATCCTCACCAGAAGATATGGCCTTACACCGACTTCGTGCAGCACCGCCTCTTCATGAAGAACGACCTGCGCACGGGATGGTGCAAGACTGCACCACTGTGGGGACGCGGACTCAACCGCATATGTGCCGGACATGAGGACCGTCTGCACGACTGCCGTGCCCGCAACACCCTCGAGGCTATCATGTGGCACGGATGCTCTACGGAAACGGACCTCAACGGCAAGGTGCAGAAGAGCGATGCCCACTATGCAGTGGAGAAGTTCCGCAATCTCACCCGCGAGCAGCGCAATGCCGTAATAAAGTTCGTGGATTCCATCTAACAACAAATTCATGAAATTACTTAAAATCATCACAGTGACCCTCACATCCCTCCTCGTGCTGCTGCTCATGGTAGCCACCGTCATAGAGGGAGTGAAGGGCACTCCTTACACCGCCCGGTTTGTCTATGGCACCGGGTGGTTTCTTGCTTTATGGACGGTGGTCGCCATATGCTCGGCTACACTTACCGTGCGCATGCGACTCTATCGCCGTCCGGCAGTATTCACCCTGCACATGGCATTCCTCGTCATACTGCTCGGATCTCTTCTCACATGGACAACAGCCGAAAGTGGCATCCTCCATGTGCGAATGAACGAGTCAGCCAACTCGTTTGTGAGTTCTGCCGACAGCACCAATGTGCCACTTGACTTTAGTGTCAAACTGAAGAGTTTCCACATAGAATACTATCCCGGCACTGATGCTGCCATGGACTATGTGTCGACGGTGGAGGCAGGTGGCGAACAGATAGACGTGTCGATGAACAATATCGGCCGACATGCAGGCTACCGCTTCACTCAGGCTGGATATGACAGCGACATGCAGGGTGCAAGTTTCAGCATCCAGCATGACCCATGGGGAATAGGTGTCACCTATGCAGGCTATGCCCTGTTGCTCATAGGTATCATCCTCACGCTTGCAAGCCGTCGCACACGTCTGCGCATGCTTTATCACACCGCCATGCGAACCGTCGCATTGGTATTGCTTATGTTTGTCATGACGGGTGCCAAGGCGCAGTCACAACAACCGAAGATGGAGATAGACAAGAGTCTGACGAGCCAGTTCAGCCGCATATGCGTGCTCTACAACAGCCGTATATGCCCTATCAGTACTGTTGCCAACGACTTCGTGAGCAAACTCTCGGGCAAACCGTCATGGGGTGGCTACAATGCCGAACAGATCTTCATGGGATGGGCATTCAACTACTCACAGTGGGAGAATGAACGCATGATTCTCATAAAGGACAAGAAGGCACAGCAGGCGCTTGGCATCGACGGCAAGTGGGCTTCGGTGGCAGACTTCTGGAATATATACAACGAGTATAAACTCCAGAAGCCTATGGACGAAGCCACACGCAATGGTGACAAGGAGACGCTGCGCCATCTGCGCGATGCCGACGAGAAATTCCGCATCATCCAGATGTTTTATAGCGGCGAGATGCTCCGCATGTTTCCCGTCAGGAACAAGCAAGGTCGCATGGAGTGGTACTCTCCAGGACAGACCATCAAGGAGTCAGCATTGCCCGAGAAGGAATGGTATTTCGTGCGCAAGGTGATGGACTACATGGGTGAGGCAGTCATTAGCGGCGACACAAAATATGCCGGCGAACTGATAACGAAGGTGCAGAAATATCAGCATGTGCGTGCACGCGACGTGATGCCTTCACGAGCATTGGTGTGGACGGAGTATATATATAATAAGGTAAACTCCCAGCGCTGGCCGGTGATGGCATATCTCACGGTGTCGCTTCTGCTGCTCATAGGCTTCTCCATGTCGCTTATGAATATTGACAAGCGTCGCCGCATAGCCTCTCGAGTGTCTCTGGCTCTGCTCGCTATTATGTTACTGCATACGTCGGCTCTGCTCATAGCGCGCTGGATCATATCTGGGCACTTGCCAATGTCAAATGGATACGAGACGATGCAGTTTCTCTCATGGGCTCTGCTTGTGCTCACTCTGTTCATGCGCCGTCACTTTGCCGACATAGAGCGCTTCGGATTGTTGCTGTCGTCGATGGCTCTGCTTGTGGCGATGATTAGCGGAGGCAATCCTCAGATTACCCAACTCATGCCAGTGCTGCAGTCACCATTACTCTCAGTGCATGTGATGGTGATAATGTTCGCCTATGCCCTCTTCGCGCTCATCGCCCTGACATCCATACAGTGCATCGTGCTTCACGGCAGAGGACACGAGGAGCGCATCACGCAACTCACAGCATTCGCCGAGATGTTGCTCTATCCTGCAGTATTCTTGCTCGCCATAGGCATCTTCATCGGAGCCATATGGGCCAATGTGAGTTGGGGAAGATATTGGAGTTGGGACCCTAAAGAGGTATGGGCGTTGGTTACAATGCTCGTCTATGCCGCCCCACTCCACTCGAGTTTGCAGTGGCTGCATAGACGTCCGCTGCATATGCACATCTATCTCGCAGTGGCATTCCTGGTGGTGCTCATGACCTATTTCGGAGTCAACTACCTGTTGCCGGGCTTGCACTCATATGCATAAGGACACATTTCTATAAACAAGAAAAATCCCTATATGAACTTATGCGTCATATAGGGATTTTCCTTTATTGCAGTATCTTAACTGCTTCTTTGCTAAGATATGGTTTAATGTCTTTGATGGCCACCTTGAAGTCAATCTGCCCTACGGCATATGATGCTATCTCATACTGTTGATAGATGAAGTGCAGACTGTCATTCTCTACCCATGGCGTATGTGCAGGCAGAGGCACAAGACCGTCGTCGGGCAATATGACATAATTGTCCATAGTGGAGTCTGTCACATTGTCAATGCCACTTGTCTTCAGACACTGCAATATGTTCTTCCTCAGCACGGGCTGCATGTCGCGCAGTTTTCCTGCATTGAGAATATTGTCAACTGGTTCGCCAGTCTCGATGCTGATATTGCGACAATAATAAGTATACGAGCGATGTGCGCCACCAAGATAATTGTCGTCAGTTATGCTATATGTGATAAATTCTGGGGTGACGTCCATAACTTGGATATCTATCTTTTGCGACAGCGGTGGCACCGGAGTGCCTTTTTCTGCATACTCTTTCCACTCCTCGCGCATTTCTGCGAGATAGGTCATGACACCGTTGCCATAGTAGTCAACGAGTTGTTGACCATTATTTATATCACCACTATATACAGGATATTTGTTTGCTTCCGACTCTTCATCAGAGTTGTTTCGTGGTAAATAGAGCGAAGCCAGTTCACCGGCAATAAACCGCTGGATGCCAGCAGTAAGGCTGTCATTGCCTTTCGGATAAGCAATGGTAATCTTGCACTCTATGTTATTGTCTATCACCGAGTCATAGCCAATGCTATCCATGGCTCCGCACTCTGACGACGCCTTTCTGCAGCCAGTTATGCTAAACGTAACGGCTATTAACAGCATAGCCACATAATATAATTTCTTCATTTGGAATAGTAATAAAATGCGTGCCAAATGTAAGCAATATCCTGCATACCACAAAATATTTAAGCGAGAATATTATTGACCGTGTAAGTTTATGACTTCTTACATGCCGTCTATGGGCGACCGCAATATTTTGCCAATGGTGAAGCCCTCAAGCGCGGCAGCCTCCTTGAGTTCGGCGGTATAGAAGAATGCCATGCTGCCTATGCAATTGACTGGCAACTGAGGACAATCGTACTGCTGGATGTTATGTGTGAAGAAGTTGCGGAAATTGTCAATCACCAATTGCCTTATTTCCTTGATGTCAAGATGTCTACGAATGAATGGCGACATGGAGGCAAGGAATCGGTTGGGAGTAGCCGAGCGATATACCTTTTCTATTATATCCTGCTGGGTGAGACCTGTCTCATCGGCAAACGCAGTGCTAACGCTTTCTGGCAACAGACCTTTCAACAGAGCATTGAGAAACATCCTGCCGAGCACTGCGCCCGAACCCTCATCACCGAGGATAAACCCTAAGGCGAGAGTATTCTGCACTATCTTCTCACCATCAAAGAGGCAAGAGTTGGCACCCGTGCCGAGTATAGCGGCTATACCTTTGTCGTTGCCACATACAGCCTTGGCGGCACCGAGCATGTCACTTGCCACGAGGACATTCTTTGCAGAAGGCAACATTTCAGCCAGAAGTTGTCGCATTTGTGGTATTTTGCCTTGCGTGCATCCTGCACCATAATATTCCACATCAGTAATATCCAAGCCTTCCACTTGTGGGATAAGCACCGAGTCAAGGAGTTCTTTCACACGGTCAAGTCCCATGACTGCGGGATTGAGACCGCAGGTACTAAATCTCAATATTGTGGAAGCCCCCTCAGCAACTATCCAGTCGGTCTTTGTGCTGCCACTGTCACAAACGAGTCGCATAGTCTATTCAAATGATAGTTTGTCGAGTCTTGCCTGCAATTGCTCCGCCATGCTCTGGCGTATGGCAAGACGTATTACACATGTGTTGTCAAAATCTTGCGAGACAATGCGTGGTTGCAAGTCCTTCACCACCTTCATCACCCCGTTCATCATGGCGTAAGGAAAACTGTATTCTATCATAGCCTCTACGAGTCGCTCCTCCACCTCTGCCTTGTCAAGGGCATCAGCTGTAGCCTCGCGATATGCCACGATGAGTCCACTCGTGCCGAGGTTGACTCCACCATAATAGCGTATGACGAATACCACCGCATCGGTCAGTTCACGGCTCAGCAACTGTCCGTGAATAGGTTTACCCGCCGTAGATGACGGTTCGCCATCGTCATTCATGCGAAACTCCTCGCCCGCTGGACCCAACCGGTAAGCCCAACACACATGGCGGGCATCGTAATATTTCTTACGATACCCAGCCAATAGTTCTTTCACTTCCTCGGGCGACTCCACATGATGGGCAAAAGCATAAAACTTGCTTCGTTTCTCAGTGTAATAACCTTCGGCAGAGCCTTTTATCGTCTTGTAACTGTCTTCCATCAGTCGAGTGAATGAATGACAAGACCAGAACGCAGTTTCGGTTCAAACCATGTAGCCTTAGGCGGCATTATCTTCCCGCTGTCGGCGATGTCCATTATCTGCTTCATGGAGACGGGATAGAGCGCCAGTGCTGCCCTCATCTCGCCAGAGTCCACACGTCGCTTGAGTTCTGCAAGACCACGCAGACCTCCCACGAAGTCTATGCGCTGCGATGTGCGCAGGTCGCCAAGTTGGAGAATGTCTTGGAGTATCAAGCGCGAAGAGATATCCACGTCAAGTACCCCTATGGGATCTGCATCGTCATACGTTCCCTGCTTGGCATTGAGTCGCCACCACTCTCCGTCGAGATAGAGCGAGAACTCATGCAGACGTGACGGTTTGTAGATGTCCTTGCCCATGTTCTCCACGTCGAAGTTCTCTCGTAGTCGTGCGATGAATTCTTCCGAGGAGAGACCGTTGAGGTCCTTCAGTACACGGTTGTAGTCGAGCACCGTCAACTGACTTGCCTGGAAGCATACAGCCATGAAGAAGTTATACTCCTCATCGCCCGTATGATTAGGATTCTGCTTGGCACGCTCAGCTCCCACGAGAGCCGCAGCGGCACTGCGATGATGACCGTCGGCGATATAGAGCGAGGGCATCTTGGAAAACTCATCGGTGATGGTCTTTATGTCTTTATCGTCGCTGACAATCCAAAACTTATGACCAAAACCGTCCACGGGAGCGATGAAGTCATATTCCGGTTGTGTGGCGGCATACTTGCGTATGAGAGCGTCGAGAACGGCATTGTCGGGATAAGCGAAGAATACCGGTTCGATGTTGGCATTATTGATGCGCACATGCTTCATGCGGTCTTCCTCCTTGTCGCTGCGTGTCAACTCGTGCTTCTTTATCACGCCACTGGTGTAGTCACCCGAATAAGCGCCGACGACGAGACCATATTGCGTCTTGCCGTTCATAGTCTGGGCATAGATGTAATATTGCTCCTTGTCATCCTGCACGAGCCATCCCTTCTGCTGGAAAGCAAGGAAGTTCTCGCGCGCCTTTTCATATACGCGCGGGTCATACTCGCTTGTTCCCGCAGGGAAATCTATCTCGGGTTTGATGATGTGATAGAGAGACTTCTCGTTGCCCTGGCATTCTGCACGGGCTTCATCAGACTCAAGCACGTCATATGGCCTTGACTCCACCTGCTCCACTAAGTCTTTGGGTGGGCGAATGCCTTTGAAAGGTTTTATTCTTGCCATTATATTTAATTTGAAAGTTGAAGGTTGAAAGTTGAAAGTTATGATATGTATTGATTACCGACATTGCTCATTTGGGCTTTGTAGCTTTCACAATCTTGGTTAAAACAGCTTCTATATGTTGATAGTCTGCCACCAACGAATCATATTGTTCTTGTGTTACGTACTCTGCATCCATGAGTAAGTCCAACCAATATCCAGTCTCACTTGCTTCCTTTAACGCAATATTCATCTTGCTGCAAAAATCAGCCCTAGACTGGGCGTTCTTTGCTTCATGTATATTTGCGCCGATACTGGTTCCACTCCTCAATATCTGAGTAGAGATAATATATTCCGTCTGAACATCTTTCAGAAACTTGTACAAGCGTACTATACGCAAGGCAAACATCTTAGACAAGTCATAGATGTCACATTCCGGTTTATTTCTCTCTAACATAAAGCAAACAGTAGGAAGGTTATACGTTGAAAGTTGAGAGTGAATCCAGCTAATCATAACATTCAACTTTCAACATTCAACTTTCAACTTTCAACGTTCAACCTTCAACTTTATTTATTTACTTTGAACTTAGTATCACCAGTAGCAAAGAACGCATTAATCTGCTTTGCCGCAGCTATGCCTGCATTGGTGTTAGCCTCTGCGGTCTGCGCTCCCATCTTCTTGGGAGTGGAGAAATAGCGACCCTCGAAAGCCTTGAAGTCTGCATCTGCGTCGGGCATGATGTCGGTGATGTATTTCAGGTCTGTGCGCTCTGCCATGAGTTTGAGCAGACCAGCCTCATCGATAACCTCCTTGCGAGCTGTATTGATGAGGATAGCGCCCTTCTTCATCTTGCCGCACAAGTCATGATTGATGCTCTGCTTCGTCTCGGGAGTAGCAGGGATGTGCAGAGACACGACGTCACACTCCTCAAAGAGTTGCTGCTGGCTCTTGGCAGCCTTCACGCCGGCAGCCTCGATGACATCAGCAGGACAGAAGGCGTCATAAGCCATGATGTCCATGCCAAATCCCTGGGCTATGCGAGCCACATTGCGACCTACATTACCAAAGGCGAGAATACCGAGTTTCTTACCTTTGAGTTCGGTGCCTGCCTTACCGTTATAGAAATTGCGCACGGCATAGACCAAGAGTCCGAAGACAAGTTCTGCCACGGCATTGGCATTCTGTCCTGGAGTATTCTCCGCCACGATATTGTGAGCCGTTGCGGCAGCGAGGTCTATGTTGTCATAGCCAGCACCTGCACGCACGATAATCTTCAGGTCCTTTGCCGCTGCGAGCACCTCGGCATCAGCCTTGTCCGAACGGATTATCATGGCGTCGGCATCCTTTACTGCGTCGAGCAGTTGTGCCTTTTCAGTATATTTCTCAAGCAAGGCGAGCTGATGTCCTGCACCTTCTATCTCCTTGCGTATGCCCTCCACGGCTGCTGCCGCGAAAGGCTTTTCTGTTGCTATCAGTACCTTCATAGATGTTTCTTTTTTAGTGGTTAGACTCAAATTCCTTCATGCAAGCCACGAGAGCTTCGCAACCCTCTACAGACATTGCGTTGTAACAAGAAGCTCGGAAACCGCCTACATCGCGGTGACCCTTCACGCCCACCATGCCCTTGCTCTGTGCGAAGGCGAGGAACTCGTCCTGCAGTTCGGCATACTCTGGTTTCAATACGAAGGTGATGTTCATTCTCGAGCGGCTGTCTTCCTCGGCAGTTCCCACGAAGAGACGGTTGCGGTCAATCTCGTCGTAAACGATGGTTGAACGCTGTTCGGCCAATTTCTGCATAGCCTCCACTCCACCGTGCTCCTTGATGTAACGCAGGTTCTGCATGGCTGTGTAGATAGGCACTACAGGAGGTGTGTTGAACATCGATCCCTTCTTCACATGAGTGCGATAGTCGAGCATTGTCGGGATGTGGCGCGACACCTTGCCCAGTGAGTCTTCCTTCACGATAACGAAGGTGACACCAGCCATAGACAGATTTTTCTGCGCACCGCCATAGATCATGGCATACTTGCTGACGTCAACAGGACGCGAGAGAATGTCGGACGACATGTCGGCTATGAGAGGTATCGGAGAGTCGATGTCCTTGCGGAGTTCGGTGCCATAGATGGTGTTGTTTGTCGTGATGTGCAGATAGTCAGCATCCGTAGGAATCACGAAATCCTTTGGCACATAGGTGAAATTCTTGTCGGCAGACGATGCCACCTCCACAACCTCGCCGAAAGCCTTGGCTTCTTTCTCAGCCTTTGTAGCCCACACACCAGTGTTGAGATAGGCAGCCTTCTTTTCGAGGTAGTTATATGGAATCATACAAAATTCAAGACTGGCTCCGCCACCGAGAAACAGCACCGAATAGCCTTCGGGGATGTCGAGCACCTCCTTAAAGAGTGCCACAGCCTCATCGTGGACAGCCTGGAAGTCTTTCGACCGATGGGATATTTCCATCAGTGACAGACCAGAACCGTTGAAATCGAGACATGCTTGTGCCGTCTTCTCGATCACCTCTCTTGGCAGTATAGAGGGACCAGCATTGAAATTGTACTTCTTCATATCAAATACTATTATTGGTTAATAATTTTGTCTATCTCCTCAAACTCGTCACCCATATTAAGATTCAAGTATATATTATATAAAGGTGACACCCACATCTCCTGGTCGTCAGGTTGCATCTGACGATATTTGGCAAGATATGGCAAAGCCCGTTTGTATAAATCTATCATCTTCGCCTTGTCAGCTTTAGTCTGTCGCTTCTTGGCAGACAGAGGCACCGACTGATTGTAGTAGGCAAGTCCGGCATTGAGATAAGCCACTGCCTGAGTGCTGTCAATAGCCAGAGCCTTGTCACACAACTTTATGCATTCGTCATATTTCTCCTTATGCAGCAATGCCGAACTGCGTGCGAGCAGCGCCGCGAGGTTATTGGGATTGAGCTCAAGCACTCGCTGCGATGTCGCCAACACCTTGTCATGCATGCCATGGGCAGAATAGTAAACTGCCAGATGGGGGAAGAAATAAGGATGGTCAGGATACTTATCAAAAGCCTTTTCCAATACAGCACAATAGTTGGCAGAATCTTTCTTCAGCAGATAAGACTCGGCTATATACTGCTGCAGATAGACATCCGACTTGGGATTTCTTGATGCCAGTTCGGCATATTCGTCTATGATGGCAGGCTTGCCCAACTTATATCCGCAATACACTGCCCAGTAGGCGGCATCAGGCATCAAGCTGTCGGTATTGGCATAGTCATAGTCGACAAACAGCGGTTGGACGGCGCAGTCGAGATATGCCTTGAAGTATAGGTAGGCATTGCTGTAGTCCTGCTTCTGCACATAATAGCCGCCTGCACCATAGAGGTTGGCGCGATAGGGATCGAGATATGACGAATACTTCTTCCTATATGACGGCACCGACTTAGAGTCTTTGCTTTGTCTGGCATTGACAGAGTCAAGACTCTCGAGCACGTCAAACATGTGGAGAGTGTGGGTGAAGAATTTCGCCGTGTCCGATTGCTGCTTGAGATAGAGGTTCTCATTCAACTGCTCATACTGTTTCTTCACAGCATCAAAGAGCGTCAGCCATATCTTCTCGTTGTCCAGATTTGCCGAGTCCTTCAGCAGATTGCGCATAGAGGTCTCCGCGTCTGCCAGGTTTGATCCTTTCTTTATGTTCGCCTTAGCAGTGGAGATGGCTTTATCCACCGCCTTGCGTTGGGCTTTAGCCGTATTCTGCGCACACACATGCACAGAAACAAGCAATATACACAATGTCAGAATCTTAAGTTTCATTTCTTAATGTATTTCTTTCCGTTATAGATGTATATGCCAACAGGCAGACCATTGATATCCATGCCCAAGTCCTGTCCCGTTATGCTATATACATGTCCGTTAGTTTTTGTTTCCACTACATTTTCCTCGATGCCGTTGGTCTGCTTCTTCACCACCGCCTTGCAGTAATAGCCTATCGTGCCGTCAGCATACTTCGTTATGCCATAGACTCCCTTGTTCATGTAATATGTGCCGTCGGTGTTGGCATTATAGAGTGTGGCTGCAGGCGTCGACGTGTTTGTCAGCGAGTCAATGTCGCTGTAGGTATAGGGATAGAGATGTCCTTGATACTGCTGTTGCGTGACGGTATATCCGTAAGAACCCTTTTTACCCTTCTGGCCATTGGCAAGGAATGGGGTCATTCTCTCGTGCGTGGCATCAGCATTTGGGGTGTTTTCATACCATTCTGTAGCGTCGTAGTCTACATGGATGACGAGGAGTCCGCTCGGAGCATTGTATTCTTCCACATAACTAAACCAACGCGAAGCCTGGCGGTTTTCCAAGAGGTAATATTCGTTCTTGTTGTTGTCATTATATATAATGTAAGCCTCAGGAGAGTCAGCAAGTGGCTTCTGAGCCTTCACCTCCATGCTGGGAGTCAGTTCGGTGAGCGTAAGCCATCCTGCATACCACCGCTCATAGGATGTATATCCGCTTGGCACTTCACCGTTATACTTAGGACCGCTATATGACCCCGAGTCCATCAAGTCCCATGCCGCCATGCCCCATGCCTCATAGTTGCCGCTCGTGTCATAGAAGTCGGGCAGACCGAGACAATGAGAGAACTCATGGCATGCCGTGCCGATGCCGTTGGGAGTAGACCCTGCCATGCCCGCAAGTTCGCACGACACAGCATATGTGTTGACCTTCACACCGTCAAGCGTCAAGGCACCGTTGCCGTCTTTATAATACATCTTTCCCGAATCCAGCGTCCACTCATGTGGCCAGATGGTGTTTTCGGGCGCTCCTGCATTCTCGCCATAACCAGCATAGAGCAGATACACCTGGTCCACCTCGCCGTCACCGTCCCAGTCATAGTCGGCAAAGTTTACCTGACTGTCCACGAGTTTGCAAGCCTCAGCCACCATCGTGCAGGGATACTTGTCAGAACCGTCATTATTGTTCTGACCATAATAAGCATATGATTTTGACACTGTGACAGGACCTACCACGTCAAATTGGATGTCGAGTTGACCGTAACTCTGGTCATAGAAATAGTCGCGCACCGAACCGATGTGATTGTAGTCGGAAAAGCCCTCCTCATTGAATTGCCTTGTAAAAAACTCCTTTGGCGAAGACGTCTTCATGGTCTTGTCGGAGAAGTTTACCAGTATCACCAGTCCTTTCTTCTTGCCTGTGATGGCTGTGCGTAAGGGCGACGCACTTCTTGACCTGGCGACACGTCTTGCATTCGACTTTGCACGTCTCACTGCAGAAGCCTGACTTATGTTAGACTTCTGGTAGTCTGTGAGCACCGTGGCATTGCCGTCTTCGTCGATGAGCAGGCATTCGCCCGAGGCTGTCTCCCACCAGTGACCGTTTTCGTCACCTTTGAGCACCGCCGTCACCTTAGTACCGTCAGAGAGCGTCACCTCTTTTATAGTATTCTTTCGCGCAGGCACAGCTGACATTTGCATGAATGTCAGCACCATCAGGCATGCGACAAATAGTTTCTTCATGTCAATCTACATGTAATAAAGCCCCCAAAGGTACTGCTTTTTAAGTAATATCCCAAGCAAACTTCCGATTTTTCACCTTTACATCAGAGTTCATGCAAAGTTTATGCAGAGTTTTTACTACGGGATTCATTATGGGATAATATCGCTGGACATATCATGCCACAATACAATAAGGAATAGTGTGAATTACCTATTGTCCGATGCACGTACGTGCGTTGGCTGATGAACATAGGTGCGTTGGCTGATGAACCTAGGTGCGTTGGCTGATGAACCTAGGTGCGTTGGACGATGAACCTAGGTGCGTTGGTTGATGCACTTAGGTTCTCTATGATGTATATTGAGCGTCACTTTAGTTTGTTGATCTGATGCAAGGTGTTCATCACCACTTTCATCAGAGGTTTCACGGTAGTGGTGTCCAAAGTCTCGTCTATGGTGTGGGCTCCCTTGATGGTGGGTCCCATGGCAGCAGTTTTGATACCTGGCTTCTTGTTGATAAAGTAAGCGCACTCCAGACCGCCTGGGCATTTTGACTTGTAAGCCTTGGCATCCACAGCCTGATAGTTTTTGAACACCAAATCGATGAATGGGTCGTCAGTCGCGGTGTCCCATGCTGGCATGAGTATCTCATTGCTCAATGTCATGGTGAGGTCTGTGGCAAGCGTGGTGAGTCGTGTCTTCTCGCTCTTGAGCCATTCGTCTTTGAAGGAACGGATGGAACTGGCAATGGACAACTCTCCGTCAGACAGTTTCACGGTGCCTATGTTGCTCGACTTGATGACGAGTCCGTCGGTATCTTCGCGCTCTACGACACCCTGCGCCACATCCTCGAAATATTTATTGAGGTCGGTCAGTGACTCTTCCACACTTACGGAGGCTACATAGGTGAAGACCACATCCGCTACGCTGCAATTGCTGCTGATGGCAGTCTCATCAGGGTATTGGGATTTGAAATCATTCAGTATAGTTTCGATCTCGCTCTTGCAGGTTTCGACCTTGTTGGCATCTACCACAAACTGCAGGTTAAGTACGTTGGCGATGGCGTTCACGGCCGTTCCACAATCTATAGTCATCAGTCTTCCTCCGTTTGGCGTGATGACATCCTTTGCCACCTTAGCCAATATCGTGGCGGCACTGAGTCTCTTCTCACCTATAGCCACACCACTATGTCCGCCGAGCAGTCCCTTCACATAGAGCGTCACAATCTTGTCAGAAACAGAAGGGGTGGTCAGTTCGTATCTCTTATTGGAAGTCCAGACATAAGCACCCTGGCTTCCAGTGGTCACCTTGGGATAGTCCTCGTCATCAAAACTGATGAGATAGTCGGCATCAAGCACTTTCGGGTCAAGGAACATCGCGCCATACATGCCACAGTCTTCATTGGTGGTGAAGAGCAAGCGGAGAGGACCATGCGCCACATTCGTCTTGGCAATGGCAAGTGCCATACCCACGCCGATGCCGTCGTCAGCACCGAGGTTGATACCTTCACCTTTCAGATATTTGCCATCATAAACAGGTTTGCCTACCTCTGTAGTGGGGTCATGTTTCTCGCCACTGTTCCAAGCACACACCATATCCTGGTGAGCCTGCAGGATGACCTTTGGCATGGACTCCATCTCCTTGCTATTGGCTGGCACGTCCATCCACACGTTGAGTGAGTCGTCTATGCCATATTCTATATTGTGCGCCTTTGCCCAATCGGTAAGGTAGGCGCTGCATTTCTCCATGCGGAAACTGGAGCGCGGTATCTTGGCAAAGGCAAGGAATTCGTCAATGGATGACTTTGCCAGTACGTCGCAGATACTGTCGGAGATTTCCGTCACCACGACCCCATCGGGTGTAGTATCGGGAGTCAGCATATCATTCTCACTACCACATGACGCCATCATCAGGGTTGCCATCGCCAATGCTACACTTACGATCGATTTGTATTTCATATTTTCTTTGCGTATTATGTTGTATGTTATTATTTATCTCCTGTCTTGGATTATTTATCCGCCGCAGTGGAACTGATATTGCCACCCTCTACCACGAAGAGACGATAGCCCGACTCAGACTCAGACAGGATGCGGTCGAGGTGGTCGCGATTGGTGTCGGTGATGAAGATCTGACCATAGTCGCTGCCCGACACGAGTGAGACAATCTTCTCCACCCTACCGGCATCAAGTTTATCAAAGATATCGTCGAGAAGAAGGATAGGCGCAGTATGAGTTATCGTGCGCTTAAGAAATTCATACTGTGCGAGTTTCATAGCAAGCACTAATGTTTTGTTTTGCCCTTGGCTGCCCTCATATTTCATATTATATCCATTGAGCAGGAGTTCCAGATTGTCACGGTGCACACCATGAAGTGAATAGCCCACGGCAAGGTCCTTGTTACGGTCACGCTGTATGACATCGATGAGTCGTCCGCGCTGGCAATGCGACACATAATTGAGCGTCACACTCTCCTTTTCATCGGATATATAGGAATAGATGCGCTGAAAACAAGGAAGGAAATCTTCTATAAACTGTCGTCTCTTTTCATAGATTATCTCACCATTCTCGGCCATCTTGATTTCATGTGCCTCCATGAGGTCGTTGTCGACAGGAGTTTCCAACTTAAGCAAAGCGTTGCGTTGCTGGAGGGCTTTGCCGTAATTGGCAAGTGCCTCGATATAAGAATGGTCATACTGCGAGATGACCATATTCATAAAGTTGCGCCGCTCCTCACTACCCTCCTCCACCAGCAACGTGTCGCGTGGAGTGACCATCACGAGAGGGATATAGCCAATGTGCTCCGACAAGCGGCGGTACACCTTGCCATTCTTGCGAAACTGCTTCTTCTGTCCGCGCTTCAATCCTACGGAAATCTGCACATCAGAACTATCCTCATGAGAATACTTGCCCTCTATCATCATGAATTCCTCGCCATGACGGATATTGAGCGAGTCCACCGGATTGCCACTGCTGCGACAGAAAGAAAGATAATAGACAGCATCAAGAAGATTGGTCTTACCCTCGCCGTTATGACCTATGAAGCAATTTATTTTGGGCGAGAACTGCACGTCAGCCTGCTTTATATTCTTATAGTTTATAATCGAAATCCTGTCTAAAACCATCTTCTTTTTGGCGCAAAGGTAACCCTTTTGCCGTGGAAAAAGAAAAAAAGGAGTGATAAATTTCAGTATGTGGGGAATATTGAGTACATTTGCACTCCAAATGACGTATACATTTTAGAATAAATCAAAAATAACAATAATGACAGAACAAACGACTAAGGGAGCTGCAGAGGAAGTGTCAGCAGTATCCAGCAATTCCGAAGCTTTCTTCATGAAGAACAAGAAAGCCATCATCGGCGCAATTGTAGTAGTATTGGTAGTGATAGCAGGCATCTTCGTCTATCGCACCTACATCGCCGCTCCACGCGCAGAGAAGGCCAGCACAGAGTTGGCAAAGTCACAGGAACTCTTCAACAACGAGCAGTTTGACAAGGCAAGCGAGGGTTTCCTCAAGATTATCAACAACTATAGCGGCACTGACGCAGCCAACTTGGCAAACCTCTATCTCGGTCTCTGCTATGCAAACCAGAACAAGTGGCAGGAGGCAGTGAAGTATCTCGAAAGCTTCTCTTGCAAGGACGACGCTATGATTAGCCCTTCTGCAAAGGCTGCCCTCGGCAACGCTTATGCCAACACTGGCAACATCGACAAGGCTATCTCTGCACTTAAGGATGCTGCTTCTATGGCAGACAGCAAGTCTATCAACGACGCCAACTACAGCCTTTCAGCTACATTCCTCATCCAGGCTGGTCAGCTTCTCGAGAGCCAGAACAAGAATGACGAGGCTCTGAAGATCTACAAGGACGTGAAGGCAAAATATGTGAACGCTCAGCAGGTGCAGTCTAACGAGATTGACAAATATATCGAGCGTCTGCAGGAAAAATAACCCCACACACGAAGTAAAGAACTATGCCTGACCTGTCAGACTTGATAGTAAAACAGATTCCAGATGCCGCCGACATGTGCTTTGGCATTGTCGTGGCAGAAAAGAAGGCGGACATCACTGGAGCTTTGCTCAAAGGCGCAGTGGAAACCCTTGAGGCCAACGGCGCTCTCAGCGAGAACATCCATGTGAAGACCGTGCCTTCGATATCCGATTTAGTCTATGGTGCTCATCAGATGAGCCTCCGCGGATATTACGATGCCGTGTTGGTAATCGGATGCATCATCAGGGGCGAGACTCCCTATTTCGATTATGTGTGCCAGGGGATGACCTACGGCATATCAAGACTTAACAGCACGAGTGAGGTGCCCATCATCTATGGAGTCCTCACCACCGACACTGCCGAGCAGGCATATCAGCGCTCCGACGGCACCGCCCTCAACGCAGGAAGCGAATGCGCCGTAGACGCAATAAAAATGGCAAAGTTCTAATCCAGAAGGATCAGTACATCCTATTTTATAGGAACATTACCCCTTATAACAAGTAAACCGTCCGCAATGACTCACACACAGAGAGTATTGCGGACGGTTTTTGCGTTTGTTGTTGACAAAGCAAGCGAATAGGAGTATAGTAAATAAAGTACTGCTTGTATTTATTTCATGGAGACTAATGCATAACTGGCAAAATCTTCAAAAGAAAGACAAGAAAAGTATATAAAAGTTTTGCTTATCTGCTTTTTTGTCGTACTTTTGCCAATAATGATTGTAAATCTTCAAAAAGGAGGACTATATATGGCAAGACCTATCAAAGAAACGCCAATTCTCTATGGTGAAGCTGCACGTAGATTTGAAGAAGAAATGAAACGTGTGGAAAACATGCCCAAAGAAGAGCGGATGGCTAATAGAAAGAAAGCAGAAGAAGGATGCGCCGCATTCCTCAAAAGAGTAAGAGTCTGCATCTGACATGGAATTAATAAGGCTTACAGAAAATACAGAGATAAAGTCGTTCGACTGTGGAGACACAGACTTGAACGACTTTATTTTAAGTGATGCTAAAGCATTTCTA
>CAVKNF010000022.1:0-17708 GCA_963657415.1 bacterium
AAGAAGGAAAGCTGGCTCTACTGTTGCTGGATATGTAGAGTTTACATTTTGGTGATCCATGCCACAAAGTACACCAAATGTATAAGCTTGCAGGTTGCCGTCAGCATATGTTGACTCAAGTACTGTCTCATTTGCAGAAGATGTGATGCTCACGAGATAACCGTCAGCATCATAATTCCATGTGTATGTCACCTCATCACCATATATATCGTAAGATACGCTGCTCACAATGCGCTTGTTGTCATCGAGAGTATAAGAGTATTCCAGTCCATATATGCTTGTAAATGAAACAGTGTTGCCAGAGTAAGAAAGTTCCCAAGAATACATATCGCAATTGGATGTAATCTTTTGGAGAGCATAGTTGGAATCATACTCCATATTGAGTTTCAACTCATTACCTTCAAGACCGATATATGCGGCATACGCATCAAGAAATCCGTTGTTTGAGATAGTAAGGCTGGTGATTACACGTGGCAGATAAGTATATGTCGTACCTATCTTCCACTCTGATTTGCCACGACGGAGATAAACGTCTACATTGCCTTCGAGTACAACTGTGGTGTTAACCTCCACGCCACCGTCTACAACCTTGGTGTCGAGGTAGATAATCTCGCTTACTGCGTCTGACTTGATACCAATCTCATCACCGTCAACGAAACCTGTACCTGTGATAGAAACAGCGTCTTCAAGGAGTGGCATCTGGCTTGGAATGGAAAATGCTGACACAGGGCTGTCGGCAGCAAGAATCTGGATAGAACCGAACTTGTAGTCCTTGTCGCCATCAGTTACAGAGAACTGCATAGTCTCACCCTCTACTGCTGTGTAAGGCACTGTGAATGTCACGCCAGAAGCAGAAACCTTCACGTCAGTCAGAGTCACAGGTGCAGAACCCTCCTTAGAGTAAGTAAGGCAGAAATACTGGCTTGTGGTAAATCCCTTACCCAGCACAGTAACCTCGCTGCCAATCTTTGCAGATGCAGGCACTTCCACATCCGAAATCGGACATGAGTCCTTTGGATCGTCATCAGATGAACATGCTGTGAATGTGACAATGGCACAAAGCATCAGCATCATAGAAAATAATTTCTTCATAATGTTTTTGTTTGTAAATGAAATGATTAAAATAAAATAAATGCTCTCTTATATATATGTCTTACTTATATATGTCTTACCTATATATATTATATATGTCTTACCTATATTATATATATTACAACCCATGCTGGGCGTTTAATATCTTCTCGGTGTCTTCGCTCGACGGACGTGTCATGTCGGGATTGACGATGCGTCCGTTGGGGTCGAGGAGTATGAAGCGCGGTATGCCGCTTATGCGGTAATCAGCCTGAAACTTTGATCCGCGACCTATGTAGAGTTGGGTGCCGCAGAGTTCGCCGCTCTTCACCCTTGCCTCCCACTTTGACTTGTCGGCATCTATCGACAGACCCACAAACGTGATGTTGCGTCCTGCGAATTTCTCCTCGAGTTTCTTCAGGAAAGGCAACTCCTTCTGACAAGGTCCGCACCATGTAGCCCACATATCTATATATACATACTTGCCACGAAAATCCTTCAGCGACATCTGCTTGCCATTGATGTCCTCACCATTGAAGTCAGGCGACGGACGACCCACGGCAGCCTTGTCCCACTTGGCGCAAGCCTGCTTGAAGATGGCATTGAGACTCGGCGAGGTGACATAGGTGTAATATATGTTCTGCAGATCTGCTATATTGTCCGTACCGTTGCCCTCCACATAGGTGAACGCCAGATGATGGATGAGCGACTCGCGCACCTTCTCGTTGTCGAAGTGCTCGCCTATGTAGTTCATCTCTGCCAACACTTTGGGATAGTACTGGCGAATATTCTTACCTGCCTCGTCGAGTACATGCGAGGTCTCTATCATATAGTTGCGGTATTCGTCGATATCCACAAGGTCGGCATCCTCCTTCACATACTCGCGCAGAGTAGCGTAATAGTCATCGCCGAGCACCATTGTGGTGTCTTGCGTGAGATAGAGATGGCTCACGGGATACATCAGAAAGGCGTTGGCATAGAAATATGTTATCCTGCCCTCCTCCATCTTCTGAAACTTGTCATCCTTGGCAAACTTCCTCACCTTGAGCAAGCGCTTCATTGACGCCATCTTGCTGTCTATGGCTTTCTTGAATTCTGTCCAAGGCATGGCATAACTCTCGTCGGGCAAATTTACCAACTGTATCTTGCCGAGATAGTCCACTGCCTTCTCATTGCCTCCCTTCACAGCAAAGGTGTTGTCGAAGTCGTTGGCATCAAATGTCACAGTTATGTCATCGCCACTCTGCAGATAGATGTCGCGACTCTTCTCGCCATAGAAGAGTTTAGCATAGAGCGCATCCATATCATTGAGTTGCGCCGTGCCCTTGCCATCGGCAAGAGGAAACTCATTGACGCTTTGGTGATAGACCAGCACCACATTGTTAAGCACCGTATTCTTGACATCAAACTTCACAGTGATGCCGTCCTTGGCACTCATGCCCATTGCCACAAGCAATAGCAACAGGAATATCGTTGTCTTAGTTCTCATCTTATTATATAATGGTCGTTTGTTAGTTTGATCGCTCTCTGTATGTGGCATCCACTATCTTGGCAAAACCTGTATAGACAGTAGGTTTCACATTCGTGAAGTCACCCTCATTTGTCATGCCGTCATAGATGCGCAGTGTGCCCTCGCCATTCTTCTCGGAAGCCACCACGAGGTCGTAGTCGTGATTGCTCATGCTGCCCTGATAGAGATTAAACTTCATCATGGTGATGCTCTCGCCCATGAGCGTAAACTGCTTCTCTGCCTTGAGCGGAGTCTCCGAGAGGTCTACTCTATAGACGGTGCCGTCGACAGCATAATACATGTAGTTGCGCAGCGAACTGAAGGCAAAATGCGATGCCTTCGCGATGTCCTTGCAGTCGCTCAGGTCACCATAGTAATCCTTGCCAAGCACATATGTGCAGTCGGCAAAGGTCAGCATGTCACCGAGTTGTATGCCGTAGAGGTAATACTTATTGCCGTTATGCAGCACCGTGTAGGTGATGCCCATCTTCGCATTGCCCGGGTCATACTTCGTGTTCTCCATATACACGAAGTCCAGTCCCGTGGGATAATCTTCGAAGGCTGTGCCAGTCACCATATCGCTGCCCTTATATCCCGTTGCTATCTCCTCCATCTCTGCCATCGTGTGATAGTTGTTGTCGGAAAGCGACAGCGCCACAAGGAACGGACAACATGACATGAAGCACTTGTTGGTGTCGTCATAGAGCAGATATACCGAGGCATAGGACGTGGCGCCGACATTAGATCCCACATAAGGCACGAGCACCGCCTGCTTGTTGACCGAGGCGAAGAGTCCCTGTATGCCCATGTTGGAAGCGGTATAGAGGATGCCGTCGCTCACGCAGGCACGCATCATACCACTCTGGTCGCACACCATACTGTGCGGACGCAGGTCCAATGACTTTGCCACCTCATACTTGAAGGCATAGTCCTTTTGCCATGCGAAGTTGTTGTTGGATAGGCGTGTGGCACCATCGGCGGTGAAGAGATAGAATGGCGAACCACTATATCCGTTCTTCGGCGCATACTGTATGGCGTAAGGATGATTGAGTTCGTCCATACCCTTGGATGCGAGGATGTCCTGATAGGTCTTGCCCGTCACGGCAGAGATGATGTCAAGGCGAGTCTTGCCGTCCACATCACACAGCACCATCCATCCTTCTGATGAGGAGTCGCTCACGGTGAGTGTGTAACTCGTGCGCCAGAACAGTCCTGAAGACTTCTCCGTAGCAGTGAAGTATAATGTATAGGTGCCGGCATCGAGAGTCACCTCCGTATGCAGATGTTTCTCCAAGCCGATGACAGTCTCCTCATTGTCGCCCGAGTTGTTGATTACCTTCCACTCATAGTCATAGGCAGTAGTGTCGGTGATGTTGTCGCCTAAGGACGGGTTGAGATCGAGGACATCGTGTATGAGCACCTGACTGCTCTCGGGCACTCCCGTGATGTCAGGTTCGTTGAGGGCATGATAGTCATAGTTGCCCTGATCCTGCGAGCATGCGGCAAGCGTCATCGCCAGCACAAATGCCGCCACACTCTTTATCTTATAATCGTTCAATATTTCCATCTTTCTATATTACCATTTTCTATTCCCTCCCTCGGAAGGGTCAGGGTGGGGTCTTAATCATCTGAATACTTCAGCGCCTTGCCGTCGGCATCAAAGGCGTCGTGGTCATAGTCGAGCCCTTGGTTCTTCAGATTCTCCTGCTGCAGCACATACGTCTGCATCTCAGCACTCACATACGACTGCATGGCGAGGGTCATCTTCTCACTGTCGTTGAAGTCGGCAGGATCGAGGTCAAGCACCTGGCATGCCAGTTCAAACTTCTGTTGGGTGAAGTCGCCAAGCAGTCCCTTCTCCCATGCCTTGGGGGCTGTGGTAAACTGGTCGGAGAAGATTATCGTGTAGGCAAGCGTTGTCACCTCATCACCATTTGACACCGTCTCCTTGGTCACCGGCAGGGCAAAGTCGGTATTTGCCTGCAGGGTGAGCATGATGCGTTTCTTCTGAGTCTTGATGGCAGTGGTGCGCTTGAGCGTCACCGTGTAATCGCATGATGTCTCGCCCTTGGGCATCACAGCCTTTTCGGGCAGAGTGTAGTCCGTGCCCTGCTGCGCACCGTCGGCAGTCACCGTGAGCGCTATCTCGCGGTCATGGTCGGCAGGACGACCAAGCAGTTGGATAGTGACAGGCACCTCCATCTCGTCACCCTTCTGATATACGAAGGTCACCTCCGTGGAGTCCTGCAGTATGTTGGTGTTGCTGCGGTTGTTGAAGTATACCCCGCTGATGTCCTGAAACACCTCCGGCGTCTGCTCGCTACACGCAGTAAGGGCAAACACCGCCAACGCCATCAACACCTTATTATAATATTTCCATCTTTCCATATTTCAATATTTCAATATTTCCATATTTTAATCTTACCTGTTTTCCGTTTCCGAGTCAGGCAGTGGCACCACAAACACGAGGTCGCTCGCCTTGGTGTTCTTGCTGCTCGATGAACTTGTGATGATGTCGCAGTTGAGACGCTTGTAGAGATAAAACAGTTGTCCCTCGCCATAGAGTTCGCGGATATACTCATACTTCAGCAGGTCGGGAGTCAGCGTCAGCAGGTTTGCCACACCGCGGTTGCGACGCAGCACGTTGACATACTGCAGACCGGAAGCCAGATTGTCGCTCTGGCTCTCTGCCGCGATGAGAAACATCTCGCCAAGTCGGAGCATAGGTATCATCGTGTTTTGTATGCTGCCCGTTGCCACCATGTCGCTATACTTGTAGAAATACCTGTTGCTACCCGTTGCTATCCAGTCGGCACGATAGCGATAGTCATCCTGATAGCCTCCCGTGGTAGTGGCGCCACCATAGATAAGATTCGTCATCAGCGAGTTGTCCATGCGAAACACATAGTTGGGCAGGCGTGACGGGTCATAGTAATTCTTGAAGAGGTTGCCACGGCTCGTATTTGTCAGCGCGAATATCACCTCGGAAGAGAATATGCGGTCGGGATCAGAGGGCGAACCCACCACCAGACTCTTGTCCACGAAGGGGAAGATGCCGCTGTCCACGGTCTTGATGACATCCGTGGCATACTTGAACGCATCCGTCTTGTCGCCGGCATAGAGGCACGCTCTCGCCAGCAGGGCCTCCACGGCATAGTAGTTGAGACGCAGCGCACGATAACGCATGAAATTGCTCGTGCCGTCGGTAGTGCCGCTCATCATCGTGCCCTCAGTCTTTATCGGGTCGTTGGCCAATAGCACTCGCGCCTCCTCCAGATCTTCTATCACCTTTGTCGCCACCTCCTTGGCTGTGAGGATATCCTCGGGAGTATTTTCCACCTTAGTATAATAAGGTATGGCAGACTTGTCGCTATCCTTGCTGTAGACAGGACCGAAGAGGCGCAGCATGTCGAAATGCAGCATGGCACGCAGAGCCAGAGCCTCGCCCTTGATAATATGATAGTGGCCTGTGGCAAACAGCGACTCGTTGTCGTCTATCGACTCCAGTATCTTGTTGCAGTTGAGAATGAGCGCATAAGCCTTGTTCCATGTCTGGTCCAGACGGTCGCTCCAATATTCGGTGGTATACTGATATGAAGACAAATCCTTGTAGTTGCCCCACACGCTGTTGTCGCTGCCTATGGTGTAGGCACCGCCCATCACCTCTATCATCTCCACCGTGAGCGACTTGCCGTAGAGGGCTTCGCTATTGAGGTCTATATAGATGCCGTTGAGCATCTTCTGATATCCCTCCTCGCTCTGCAGGAGTTCGTCTTCTGCTATCTTGTCATATGGTTTCACCTCAAGCCATCCGCTGCACGACGCGAGCATGGAGCACATGGCCATCACCATTATATATAATGTATTCTTCATTGTCATGTGTGTGTTTCTTTAGAATGTAGCGCCGACAGATATTGACACGGTGCGCGCATACGGATAGTCGATGCCTCGCTCGGCCTTTATCGTAGACCAGCGGAAGAGGTCATTCATATTGGCCTGCACGGAGAGTGCCTGCATGCCGAATTTCTTTGCTATGTTGAGAGGAAACTCATAGCCTATGCTCACCGACTCGCAGGTGAGGGTGTTGTCGTCCATCACAAATCGTGATGACTTGTCGGTCTTCTGTACCATGGAGATGCCCTTGAACTGCGCGTTGCGGTTGTTTACGCTCCATCGGTCATAGAGGGCACGGCGGTCCTGATTGTTGTATACCTCCGCGGTGCTGATATTCTCCACCTTGTCGAAGAGCGAACTGTTGAACTCCTGTCCGCCATACTGATAGCGGAAATAGCAAGAGAAGGACAGGCCCTTATAATAAAAGGTGGTGCCGAGGAGTCCCTCTACATCGGGTTCGGTGTCACCGCACACCATCTCGTCGTCGGTGTCATAAGTAAACGAGTAGGTGCCGTCGCGCTTGATGAAGAGTTCCTTACCTGTGGCGGGGTCGATGCCTGCCGAGCGCACTGCCCAGATGGCGGTCGGACTACCACCGTCATAATAACGTGTCGTACTGTGCAGGGCTGCCTTGCCACTCTCATTGAGGGCGCTGAAGGCATTGCCTATGTCAGCATATTTAGAGCGCGAGTGTGTGGCACTCAGCGAGATATTCCAGTTGATGCGGTTTTGAGGTCTGTATATCGGCGAGAACTTCACCGTGGCTTCCCATCCCTTAGTCTTCTGCTTGCCGGCATTGAGAGCCTCGCTCGTCACGCCCATGGATCCCGGTGTGGTGATGACAGCGAGCAGCGGGTCGGTGTCCTTGATGTAATAGTCGAGGGTGACATTGAGTCGGTTGCCCAAGGTGGTGATGTCGGCACCCACATTATAGTTGATGGTCTGTTGCCATGCCAAGTCTTTATTACCCAAAGCATTGACCACCACACCAGTGCCGAAGACATTTGTCATCAGACTATTGAATACATATGTGGTGTAAGCCTGATAGGCAGAGAAATTCTGGTTGCCTGGGTTACCCACAGAGGCACGCAACTTGAGCAACTGGAAGATGTCGTTCTTCTGCATCCACGGTTCGTTGTGGATATTCCAACCGAGACCCACCGACCATGTGGTGCGGAATCGGTTGTCGGTGCCAAACATCGACGCGCCGTCGTTTCTCAGGTTGAAGTCCAGCAGATAGCGGTTGTCATAGGCATAGCCACCATTGAGATAGAAACTCGAGGCGTGCTTCACGCTCTCCGAATAACTCGGTTTGCCACCGTCGGGATAGTTGTTGGCAAACGAGGGAGCAGAGAACTGGTCGTCGGTGAAGCCCGTGGCGGAATATCCGTTGGTCTTGCTTGACGTGTTGCTGAAGTTGAATCCCAACACGGCGTTCACCTGATGCTTGCCTGCGAAGAGTCGTCCATAGGTGGCTGACACATCGCCCTCATAACTGAGATATTTCTGCAGACTGTGCTTGAAAGAACCTTTCTGCGTGTCGTCCTTGTCATCGAAGTCTGTATGCTCGGGCGAGAGACGTGTGTCCTGAGTGTCGTCATACTTGGTGATGCCAAACTTCGCGCGCAGACGCAGTTCGTCGGTGGCAAACCACTCGGCTATGAAGTTGTTGGTAAATCCGAAGCGCTGTCCCTTGTCATAGTTGTTGAGATGGGCATTCCACAGAGGGTTCGACACTGGATTGTCATCGAGTCCGTCCTCGGGATAATAGAGATATTTGTTTATCTTGCCGTCGTCACCATACTTCTTGTAATAAGGGTTTGCCTGGGCATATTCCGAAAAAGACACCGTGGGGTCGTTGGTCTCGAGGTAGTCGATGGAGAGTTTGTTGCTAAACTGGAATTTGCCCGTGCGGTATATCAGGTCGATGTTGCCGCCCGCCGTCTGACGGTCAGAACCCTTCATCACGCCGTTTACCTTGCCATAGTTCAAACCTATGCCATAGCGCACATTGCCCTCGCCGCCCTCGGCATAGAGGTTGTGCTTGTGGGTGATGCCCGTGCGCAGAGGCACGCTCAGCCAGTAGGTGTCCACGCCCTGCTCTATACTGCGCAGGCGCGAGTTGTAGAGGTCATCGAGTTTTATCTGGTTGAACGGGTCGCTGTTGGTGTCCTTATATACTCCCGCCAGACGCTCAAACTCGAGTTTCTCGCGCGAGTTCATAAGGTTATAATCCGACAGATCGGCTATCTCCATGCTGTAGTCACCCTTATAGGATATCTGCAACTTGCCCTTTACTGGAGCCTTGGTCTCTATGACCACCACGCCGTTGGCAGCCTTCGAACCGTAGATGGCTGTCGAGGCGGCATCCTTGAGCAGTGTCACCGATGCCACACGGTTCATGTTGAGATTCATCACTGTCTCGAGAGTAGTCTCAAAACCGTCGAGGATAAAAAGCGGTTGGTTGGGGTCGGATCCGTATTCCTCCTTGAGTCCTGCCACGCTCGACTTGCCGCGTATCTCCACGTCGGGAGTCTTGTTAGGATTGGATCCCGTGAGATTGTTCTCGGCAATCTTGAATGAAGGGTCGAGAGTCTTCAGACTCTGCAGCACATTCTGCGCGCCCACGCTCTTGAGTTCGTCGCCATTGAATGTCGTCGACGAACCCGTGAAACTCTCCTTCTTACGACGGTAGACACCTGTCACCACCACATCCTTGATGTTCACTGCGTCGGGTTTCATCTCTATCTTGGCAAATGCCGACTGGTTGTTGCCGTTATATCGCACCACGAGTTTGGTGTAGCCGATGAAGGAGAACACCACATTGCATTTGCCTTCGCTGACTGGCAGGGCAAAGTTGCCGTCGACATCAGTCACCACGGCATTGGTCGTACCCTCAATGGCCACGGTCACGCCTACCATCGGCTCTGTGCCTCCGGTTTCAAAAACTCGTCCTCTGATATATTCTTTTCCGTCTTGCTTTATCTGTTGCGTTGCCGACGTAGCGTCATTCTGGCTCTGAGCCAACACAGGGCTTGTAAGAAAGAATGCACCGCATATCAAAGAGCAACGCCAGATATTGAAATATGGCAAGTATAAATGCATAAAATGTCTATATTTGTCTTGTTTCTACCGAAACTGCTTAATAATTTATGCAAAATTACTGCTTTTCCTTCACAAATGTATTAATAATGCAATAATAAATATTGATTCATGTCACCAATTAACATATTGCATTGATTTGCAAAGGTAGACATAGTAGGCGCTGCGTCCTCGCTGCACCCTTTTCTTTGATAACATTCTTACTTGAGGGCAAAGCGGGGACGCTTCGCCTCCTATGAATAGTTGCATTTCATAGGAGGTACAGCGCCCTCGCTGTACCCATCTCAAGCAAAAAAAATATCATTGGAAATATACTTAATTGAGTGGTACGGCGAGGGCGCCGTACCTCCTTGCTTCACGCGACTATATAAAAAGGAAACTCCAGTCTTTGATTTTATAACATAAAAAAACCGCTGAACCCGTGAGGGAACAGCGGTATACTTGGTTTTGTTCGCGTCTGAATTAATCAGCAACTGCAGTGTCTGCAGCAACTGTGTCAACAGCCTCAACAGTGTCAGTAGCAACTGTGTCAGTGTCAACAGGAGCAGCCTGCTGTGTTTTGTTACCACAAGATGCGAATGAGATAGCTGCAATAGCAACGAACATCAAAACTAACTTTTTCATTTTCTTAAGCTTTTTAATCAGTAAAACAATCAATTGTTATTTCTAAAACCGATGCAAAGGTAATGCTTTTTTTATTTCACCATCAAACTTTTTATACTTTTTTTCGCTACTTAAGTGTAACTTTATTGTAACACATTATAAATCATATCTTTGTGTAATGTTAATAAGTGTTACTGTATAGCGAGGTTGATATAAATCATCTGATTAGCCTTACTCCTCGTAGCCGTTAGGATTGTTCTTTTGGAAGTTCCATGAGTCACGACACATATCCTCTATGCCATACTGTGCTTCCCAACCGAGTTCGGCCTTTGCCTTGGCAGGATTGCAGTAGCAGGTGGCGATATCACCTGGGCGACGTGGTTTGATGACATAAGGCACTTTCAGTCCGTTGGCCTTCTCAAATGCCTTTACTACGTCGAGCACAGAGTAGCCGTGACCTGTGCCGAGGTTATAGATAGCCACGCCACACTTGCGCTCTATGGCCTGGAGTGCTGCCACATGACCGCAGGCGAGGTCTACGACATGGATGTAGTCGCGCACGCCTGTGCCGTCAGGAGTGTCATAATCGTTGCCGAAGACACCGAGTTCCTTGCGCATGCCGATGGCAGTCTGAGTGATGTAAGGCATGAGGTTGTTTGGTATGCCGTTAGGATTCTCGCCGATGAGTCCGCTCTTGTGTGCGCCGATAGGATTGAAGTAGCGGAGCAGCACCACATTCCACTCAGGGTCTGCCTTCTGCACGTCCATGAGCACCTGCTCGAGCATGCTCTTTGTCTGACCGTAAGGATTGGTGCAATGACCTTTCGGGCACTCCTCGGTGATAGGAATGATGGCAGGATCACCATAGACGGTAGCGGAAGAAGAGAAGATGATGTTCTTGCAACCATGGTTGCGCATCACGTCGAGCAGCACGAAGGTGCCGTTCATGTTGTTCTCATAATACTCGAGAGGTTTTGCCACACTCTCGCCTACAGCCTTGAGACCTGCGAAATGGATTACAGCATCAATCTTGTGGGCTTCAAACACCTTGTTGAGTCCCTCTCTGTCACGCACGTCCACCTGATAGAAAGGTATGTCCACACCACCGAGAATCTTTGAAACACGGTTGAGAGCCTCCTTCTTTGAGTTGTAGAGATTGTCCAGCACTACTACGTCGTGACCGGCATTCTTCAGTTCAATGAGCGTGTGGCTTCCGATATAGCCAGCACCGCCGCAAAGTAAAATGTTCATGTTCTTTAGGTTTATTATGTCTATTAAAATTTCTTTCCGAATATTATCGCCGTGAATGTAAGGAAGAGAATCTTGCAATCAAACCACCACGAGCGGTGGCGCATGTAGTAGAGATCCAGTTCCAACCGTCGGAGCATCTTCTCCATCGTGTCTGTATAGCCATTATAGAGCGTGGCATAGGAGGTCACTCCGGGGCGTATCTGATAGAGAAAAACATAACGTGGGTCATGCTCCATGATTTTGTCTATATAGTATTTCCTCTCGGGGCGGTAGCCCACAAAGGACATATCGCCACGAAATACGTTCCACAGTTGGGGAAGTTCGTCGAGGTGATGGGCACGCAGAAACTTGCCCACGGGAGTTATCCTGTCATCATTCTTGCTGTCGGCATTGCTCAGCAGCGGACCTTCTTCTTCCGCGTTCGCGCGCATGGACCTATATTTATATATATAGAAGGGTTTGCCGTAGCGTCCTATACGCTCCTGCTTGTAGATGGCAGGACCTTTGTCGGAGAACTTGACCAAAAGATAACAAATAAGAAACAATGGGGAGAATACAACGAGACAAATACCGGAGACAATGATATCAAACGCACGGTTGACGACATTCTCTATTGCCGACATGCCGTCGTTTATAGACTCCAGACGTGGCTCGCAGTTGCTGTCGCACTCGCCTTGGAGCATCTCCTTCTCGCTTGTTACGCTATATGACATTTGCCTTTGCCTTTTCCCTATATCGTTTACTCTGCTTCCTGTATGCGTGACATTGACATGCCACCCGCCTTTGAGATGCTTATGCCCACGAGCATGAATTCGTCCGCCATGTCGTCGGGCGAACCTACAGTAGCCACAAACATGGCATTGCCTCCCTCCACTCGGTTAAACCGTATGCCGAGCAGTGTGCTCTTGGAGGGTTTGAGATAATCGGTGTTTATATATTCCTTGAAGTCGCCCTTAGTGAACTCGCGCTTGAAGATTTGTCCGCCAGCGCCATTCACAGTAAGGGTCACACGGTTATCGTAGTATTTGTTGCCGTCACCGTCTTTCACCACGGCAGCATCCTTGTCGGCTTTTACTGCAACAACGGCATTGCATGCCTCGCCGTTCCACTGAAACTCTTTAGTCGTCTCATTGTCACCGGTGGACAGTACCTGACGGCTCACTTTCGTAGTTTCTATTTTGGTGATGATAGTCCCTGTCTCCTTCTTCTTTGAGCATGACGCCATGACAAGAGAGAGCGCTACGGCAAGTATTAATGTCACATTGTTTGTTTTCATCTTGCTATAATATTATCTATGCATGCAAATAGCAATGCAAAGGTAACTTTTTTTCTGTGTACGGCAAAATAAAAACAATCCTAAAGCAAATCCATCTGCTCTTTCGTAAGTCCTGTGTAGAGCATGACCTTGTCGGGAGTCAGTCCGTCAGCCAACATGGAGCGTGCTGAGTCAAGCAATTTCTTGAGATTAGCTTCGCGCTCCTTCTCCATGCCCTCCTTGAGACCTTCAGCTCTACCTTCAGCTCTACCTTCAGCTCTACCTTCAGCTCTGCCTTCCGCTCTGCCTTCCGCCAAGCCTTCGCGCTTGGCATTGCCGATGACGTCATTCTGTATCATCACGGCATTGATATGCTCGTCGTAGGCATAGCGCTCAGCTTTGCTCATGGCATAATACTGCAATTTCTCCTTTGCTTCTTTCAAGCCTGGCGCATGAGGGGCATCGCTGATGATGCCTTCCTTGAGATAGCGCATCCACTCCTCCATGGGTGATACTGCCACCTGGTCGAAGTTGTTTACCCTAATAAGATAATATGTAGGGAACACATCCTCGGGTGCCTTGCGCACTATGGTGTCGCGCTCCTTGGTGGTAATCTTCAGTTCGTCGTTGGTGTGCAGACCCACGAAGTGGTTCACTCCCTTATAGATATAGTCCTTACCCTGACCGAGGTCGAAATAGAGGATACTGATGGAATAAACCTTTTTCACTTCCTCATAGGTATCACCAAGGTTGATGTGCTCGGTGATAGCCTTCGCCACGCCATAGAGGATGCGCTCGAGATAAAACACCTCGGTGGTGTTTTGCACCTCCACGATGATTATCTCGCCCTTGCTGTTGCGGGCTTTGATGTCCACGCGATTAAACTTGTCGTCTTCCTCCTGTTGGTTGCCCTCGCTCTCGAGTATGTCGACAATTTCTACCTTCTCACCGAGAAACACGGTGAGAAAACCTTCCAACACAACAAAGTTTGCCTTCTGGCGCAACAGGCGCTTGATAGCCCAGTCGAAACGCACATATCTGTCTGTGACTCCCATATGACTACACCTTATAATATTATATATATGTGCAAAGATAGCGGAAATCTGAGAGAATACAAAAACTTAATATGGAAATATTTAAAGGTAACCACAAGGAGGTACGGCGCCCTCGCCGTACCCATTCGCAAGCGATGACACAACACCTACATTGGTTAGCATTCCTTGCTTGAGTGGTACAGCGAGGGCGCTGTACCTCCTATTCGGCGTGGACGATGTACCTACTATACGAAAACAATCATTCTATTGCATTTTATTTGAAATAAATTATCATTTTGTTTGGTATTTTGCTATAAATGCAATAATTTTGCAATCAACTAAGAGAGATTACAAGAAGATTGTTATATAAATACAGGTTTAATTTAATAAGGATTTAGCTTATGAGAAAGTTTACTCTTACTTTACTTGCCGCCCTGAGCGGTTTGTTTGCCAATGCACAAGTGTCGTCTGTTGATGACTTGGTAGGTTTCTATGCTGCCACTGGTACTGGCACAGAAAGCGTCACAGACTATACAAGACCAGCAGATTTGACTGGAATAACATATAACGTTGAGATTAGCAAGAATGATGATGGTACTATCAACATCAACAACATCCTCAATCAGGGAACTAACTTGACAGGAACTGTAGATCTTGACGCAAAGACCATCACCATCGCCCCTACCAGCATGTCTTGGGCTACATTCGCGTCATCAACAACAAGCGACGGCTCTGGTAGCGTAGTTGCAACATTTGATGATAACGCAACAATCTCCATCACAAATTTTGGTGCTTGGTGTTGGGGAGCCAGTTATGTTTCTGATGGTGCCACCGTCACTCTCACAAAGGCTTCTATCACAAAGGACTGGTCGGTAACGGGTCATTGGGTATTCTATAATGATGACAACGGAGAAAAGATCAACCCTTACCTCACTCAGGAGGTAACACTCTCTAAATATACAGGAGCAGACTATGACTACGTACTTGACTTCGGAGTAGAAAATGCCACTCCTAACAGTATGAAGTTCACTGTAGCAGAAGATGGCGGTATGACAATTACCAATGTTTCTCCTTACAACAATACATATTGGTTCTATGACGTAAATGAGAATTGCAAATGCTTTGGTCTCTATACAGCAGACGAATATTCTAATTTCTCAGGTAACGAAAGAGGTGGTGAGTTCTATACTTGGTGCTATGGCTACAGCGATTACAGCACAGCGCTTGGTAGTGGTGTAGCATACTTCTCATGGGGCACGGCCGACGGCATCTCTTCCGTTGCAGCAAGCAAGGCTAAGAGCGGTGCCATCTATGACCTGACAGGCCGTAAGGTAAGCAGCGCCAACAAGGCTGGCATCTACATCCAGAACGGCAAGAAGTTCATCGTGAAGTAATCGATTTTACTAACGAGCATAACAAAGGGGGCGTGTCAATTATGGCATGCCCCCCTTTTTTAATATTTTCACCTTGAACGGCGAGGATGCTTCGCCTATGCGCCCCTGAAGGCGAACGTCTTCCTGCACACCATACGCAAGGACATCACCATGTACTACGCCCGGCACTCATGGGCATCCATAGCATCCGAACTTGACATACCTATGGAGACCATCTCCGCTGCCCTTGGTCACTCCTTCGGCAATGCCACTACAGCAATCTATATCAACTTTCAGCAAAAGAAGGTAGATGAAGCCAACCGCAAGGTCATAGATTACGTGATGAGTCAAAAATAAACCAAAAGAGCCTCCTGCGTTCACACGTAAGGAGGCTCAGAGTTCTAAAAATATGAAGGCGCACCTAAAAGGTTGCAACCGATAAGTCTTTTGCAATATCATTCATGCAGAGCGATAGTCGTTCATAAGTCTTTTCTCCTGCTTTCTTGATGCCTCTGCTATATTGGCGCATCAAAGAAGGATTAACTCCTGCACGCTTTGCTATTTCCGTGACATTAAGGAAAGAGAAATAGTTGAAGAAAGACTGCAAGTCGTATTTGTATTCAAACTCCACTTCAGGAAAGTCCTCGCCATTCTCCTTTGCATCCTCTTTGGCAAAAGCCAAGCATTCCATCAAGTCCCTCTTAGCCTCTGCCACGGAATTACCGCAGGCATTAAGTCCTACTTTGCCAATATTATATTCTGTGTGACACCAATATGTGCCGTCATTGGCTTGCTCTACTACTACCGTAACCTTTACCATATCTCTTATGTTGTTAGTACAAGTTAAAAAAGAGTTCTTGCAAGAATGAAGGAGAAAAAGGTAGGGGACTCATTCCCCTACCAATTCTCTAAGAATAGCCTTGGCAGTGCCTGTAGCAACTTCCTTGGCGTGTCTCGGCACGAATTGCGACCTTCCAGTTTTCGGATTTGTCCACTTTTCATGTCCTGCGCCTTGACGAGAAAGGAAGCATCCTGCTTCTCTTAGTCTCTTGACTAATTCGCTTCTCTTCATATTATTAAGAACTCTTTTGTCCTTATGGACGATGCAAAGGTATAACATATTCGTTATACAAACAAATTAATCGGTAACTATTTTGTTACTTTAACATTTTGCCGTAGCCAAGGCATCAGTTTACAATTTGGCAGACGGATATACCTACATCCTTCCGTTCACCTTGGCTATAGCACACGCTCTTGCGCAGTTGCCAATCTTCTCCACCAAGGCAATTATAGTCTTATCAATCTCGCATATGGCATTGCAGACTTCCGCAGGATACTTCTCCTTCTCCATGTCGGCACAACAATCGTCCCAAGTCTGCATCATTCGTTTGGTGGCATTAATCACCACATCTACATCCATCATGTCAACCTCCCTTCTATCATGTTCAACATCCTATCCATCTTCTCTCCTATAGCACCAAACCGCTCCTCAATCTTACGAAAGCGGTTCTCCGTTTCCCGCTTCTCCCGATATACGGTGTCAAGTTCTTCAAGCAATGTCTTGCAACATTCCACTTGCTTCTGCATCTCAGCCACCTTGGCAAGTGCTTCCTCTGCTTGTGCCTTGATACCCTTCACCTCACCTACAACACTCTCCTTGTCAGTAGTCAGCATAAGTGTACCTGCATAGGCAATGCGCTCGGTGTCGGCTACGGAATAGGTGTTCTGCCTGTTGTCCGCAGTCTGGATGGTTATGTCTACAAGCATCTTCCCATAGTTGCCCACCGTGAGGTCTGCTCTTGGCATTCCGATGCTCATCACTTTCGCCTCTTCATATCTCATAGTGTTACGGTCAAAGAGGTATACTGCATATCCGCTTTTCAATTCCTTGAATGTCATAACGTTTATCGTTTAGGTTACTATGATTTCAAACGGTTACAAATTGTAACCATCTCAATAGAGGGGCAACCACAATGGGTCACCCCTCATCCCGATTAAGTGGTAGTTGTAGTCGTAGTAGTCTTCAATGCTGCTATCAAGGTGGCGTTCTGCCTCTGCTGACTAAGTTCAAGTTCCGCTCTATTGAGGCGCAACTGCAAGTCTTCCTGCCAATGGTTGTTGAGGACATCCACTATTCTTTGCGTGTTCGCAGTTCCTGCATTCTTCAAGTCGCAGAAACCTTGTGCCAAGGTGTAGCCGATATTGCTAAAGCCTCGTTCAAGTCCCGTGTTGGTGTAGGAGAATCCCTGTTGCATTGCATTCTGGATGTCCTTCTGCCCCAGTTGGTTCTCATATCCCATTTTGACAATGTTCTGCTGAGTCTGGCAACAACAGTCTTTCAACTGCTGAACGATATTCAAGTCACCAAGGTTGGCTGCATTGATAACTCTCTCTGCCGAGAAACCTACCTGACCGCCCACCTGCTCAATGGCACTGTGCACGGAACATACCGCACTCTGCAACTGGTTGAAATCGCAGTTTAAGTTTGCACCCAATGTCTGCAATGCCGTGTTGTTCCCCTTGATGGCATCCATCAGGAGATTACTGTTCTGGTTCTCCGACATCTGGGTACGCAGACTCTGAATCTGGCTTTGAATCTCTGCATCTTGTATGCC
>CAVKNF010000022.1:17718-19713 GCA_963657415.1 bacterium
TTGTTGCTCCACAATCCGTTCCTACCAAACATCATAAGGAACACGAGATAAATAAAGGGGTTGTTCATCCACTGGCTGTTGTTCATCATCGCGGCCATTGCCATCGGGTCATTATGGTTGCCCTTGTTTGCCATAGCACCGAGCATACCGCCCATCATAGCCTCATTACATCCGCTACTTGTTCTGATTACTTCTTCCATAGTCTTTCGCTTTTTAAGTTAAACAATATCCGTAACCGATTACTATGGCAAAGGTATACTCAAGCCACAAGATATTGTATAACACGCTCAAAGAAAATGTAACCCGTTATAGATTAGAAGAATAAGATGGTAGCCGCTTCGGTCAAATAAAAATCCCCACATCTGTTGGCGCAGATGCAGGGAATAGATGGGCATTTGCTAAATTGAGTATTGCAAAAATAGCATTGCAAAGATACACAATTTATTTGTTTCTCCTCGTCTTGCTCCTAATATAATGCACTATATCCCACTTTTTCCAGTATCTTGTGTGTCCGTGCTTCTTGCACTCTCCATTGGGCAAATCACCTCTTGCCACCATCCTGTTTAATGTAGACTCGCTGACACGCAGTTTTCCTCGCACCTCTTCCGTACTCATCATCGGGTTGAGCAGGGTTGGGACAACCTCACACAACTCGTCCAACTCCTCATCACTCAGCCCACACGCAGTTATGGGCATTCCTTCTCTCTGCTGTCGGTCTGCCTCCAGGCAGGCATCGGCAATCACTCTCAATGCCATACCAAGGGTCTTGTAGTTCACACTTCTCATATTATTCCTCTCCCATATCTGTTCTTCACCAACTCATCCGCAATGGCATACGCATATAGTATGCTCGTCATACTTCCCACCACAATATGAGCCATAAGCATATCCTTTGTTGTCACGGCACTCCAGTAACACAAGTGTATGGCATTCACACCAAAGAAATACAAAAACGGTATTCTATACTTCCAACAAAGGAAGAAGAACCTGCTCGCCACAATTATTACCATCGGCAATATGTACATCATAAAGTATGCCCATCCGTCACACAGCAGGCTTCCTCTCGTCAACACGAATGTCTGCCGACAACTCTTCGCAAACTCCCATAACCCTAACCAATGTGTTATCATCAATACTATTGGGACCCATCTGCTGAACCAACGGAAAAATCTAAGTATCCTTCTGCTATAGGTGTTGTTCACTCCTATGCCAAGCATCATGTCCACCACCTCGCTCACATCCTTGCCACGGAGCATATCCCTAAACATCCGTTCATCCTGGCCTCTCTTCTGCCCAAGTTCATCTCTCACAACCTTCAAGGCGTTCCTCAACTCTAATTCTGAATGTTTCATAATAATAAAATTTGGTTCGTCATGCAAAGTTAGTTTTTCTCTATTAAGTAATAAGGGACCAAATAACCTTTATCAAGTCACTTAGTCCCTTTTTGTTCATTCTACGTTCTCAATGTTTAGATTAATCCTTATGTCGTCACCAATCCCAATTCCACCGCTTTACTCATATTAAGTTTATATGTAGTACTACCTACTATAAATGATAGATTACCACCATTAACAATTACATTTTTAGCCTTGACATCACCATTGACATACGCACCAGTTGTTGCAATAGTACCACCAAACTTAAAGCCTGCTGCTTGTCCATTATATGGGTCAGTATAACTACCACTAACACCAAATCTTGCTTCTGATTTACTAAAATTACATACTTGGCTCAGTGTAGTATCGCCTTTAACATCAATAGAATCAACTAAAGCACCACCATCAACGGTTAACATGTAGTTCATGTCGGGGTCTATACCTATGCCAACATTAAACGTAAAAGTAGCCGTACCATCAAAAGTAGCCACATCACCAAAATAACTATTACCGTTAACTTTTAGAGTAAAGTTTTCATCAATACTTGTTCCTACGGCTAACCAATCATGAATGCTCATCTGGCCTGCAGACGCATCAACTGTGTCTAACTCATTTATAT
>CAVKNF010000022.1:19723-20819 GCA_963657415.1 bacterium
GTATTAACTGATGTTAGGTTATGTATATATCCACTACCATCTATATTTAGTATATCAGAATCATCTGAGGTGCTACCAAGTCTAACGTCTTTACCCAGAGTAAGATTTCCGCCATTCATAGTTATACCATTAGTAACTGTTAGCGTACCACCAACACTTGCATCAGTTCTAATAGTAGCATCTCCAAAAACGTCTATGTCGCCGTTAAAAGTAGCCTTATCATTAACATTAAGAGTATTAGAAAGATTACAATCGTTAGCTCTAATAGTAGCAGAACTATAAATATCTCCAGCAACATGTAGAGGATACTTGGCACCAGTTGTACCAATAGCCACTCTACCTCCACGTGGTTGCAATGCTATTTGACATCGGTTAGGATATGTAGAAACATAGCCACTGGTACTTGGATTCTGACCGTCAAAACAACTTTGTATTCCAACAGTTTCAGTGCCATATTCAGAATTTTCTGTTGAAGTTATAGCATAACAAGTTAATGTAGCATCAGAACTAAAATAAATATTATTTGCAACAGCTGCTGATGTAGCATTACCACTTAGATTACCCTTAAACGTTGAAGCAGTCACAGTACCCGGAAAAGACGTGTTACCACTACCATCTAATAGAGTAGCAGTTCTTGACAAGTTAGAAAATGTTCCAGTATATTGTCGTACATATATAGGTTCTGAAGCATCATCTGCCGTTGCTATCTCAGCATATCCTGAATTTGAACCCGTACCACCAACTAATATTCTAAAAAAGTCATTATCTGCCATATTACCTCTAACAAGTTCGGTAGAGTTAGCACCAGTAACAGTTGCAGATACCTTTGTTGCAGTTGTTGCGGTAGCAGCATTACCACTTATGCTTCCACTTGATGTAATATATCCTGCGCCATTCGTAAGTTGATTAGTGTTGTTAGGTATTTCATCGGCATAAGCTAATCTCTTCCACGGACCCCAACCACCCGTAGATGTATCTCTATGAGAACGATAATGAAGTTCACCCGTTACACTATCACCAGCCCAACCTAATAACAACTGACCAGAGCCACCTCCTGCTACATTAAGAATATTACCATATGCAGTAGGTGTAGCAC
>CAVKNF010000023.1:0-20658 GCA_963657415.1 bacterium
GTTGATGAGTTTGCCCATTGTGCCGTCGGTAGAGTTGATTTTCTCCATCGTAGACTGCACCTCTGCGAGGGTCTTGTCCACCTTTCTCATTGTGGCATCCACATCCACGGCAGCGAGTTTGGCAGTCAGTTGCTCAGTATTGTCAAGCACCTTGCCAGTCTTGTCCATCATGCCCGGCACCTTGTGGTTGAGTTCTGCCATGAGAGTGTTGAGTTGCTTTGACGATGTCTCAAGATTTGCTGTAACATTCTTTGTGTTGTGGAGTATCTCCACGATGGCAGGGTCTGAAAGGATGGCATTGAGACTTGTTAGGATAGAGTCGAGTTTCGGCACCATACTCTCCACCGTAGGAATCATGGCCTTCATCTTCTCGAGAGTGCCTTCGTCATTGATGCCAGGTATGTTTTCTCCTGGTTTGATATCGTCAGAAGAATCATAGTTGAGCAGAAGTTGCACCTTAGTGTTGCCCATAAGGTCGCTCTTCACATCTGCCTTTGTGCCCTGCGGAATGCGCATCTTCTTTGTTATGCTTGCGACGAGTCGTGTGGGATTCTTGTGTGAATAATCATAGATAATGTTGGTCACCGTGCCTACCGCCACACCGTCGGCATAGATAGGGCAGTTCTGCTCCACACCGGCCACATCCTTGAATGTTATGGTGTAGTCATAGTTGTCGGAAAAGAGTTTCGTACCCTTGAGGAAGTTCATTCCGAAAAAGAGTATTACGAGAGCTGCTATGGCTACAAGCGCTATTTTTACTTCTTTCTTCATATTTTGAGTTTCTATCTATTGTTTTTCCATTCTCTTATCGCCTTATTGACATCCGTTTTCTCTCCATTTTTGAAGGCAATAATAAATGCCTGGGGAAATTTGTCGAGTATCTGCTTGCGCAGGGCGTATATTTCGTTGTAGTTGGTTGACGCTCCGAGTGTGTATTTATACATGCCTCCCTCCTGATAATAGTCAGCATTGTCCACTCCCTTGAGGTTCGAGTCATTCTTTGCCAGACGGCGCGAAGCCGCTATTATCTGCACCTTGAAGACTGGGGCATTGTCCTTTTCCACAGTCTTCTTTGACTCTATGGTCTTTGTTTCCGTTTTCTTTGTCTCCGCGGTCTTTATCTCTGAAGTCTTTGCTTCAGCGATCTTCCTTTCCGGCTCTGGTTCTACAGCCTTCGGCTCCACATTGTCAGCTTTGTCCTCCTTTGGTTGCACTTCGGGCAGAGAAGCCACGGTGGCAGTCTTGCCGCGATAGTTTTGGAATCCCTGAAAGATGCCGTAGGCTATACGGTCCTGTATGAAGGGGTCATTGAGTTCGCGCTCTTCGTCGGGTGTGGAGATGAATCCGAGTTCGATGAGGCACGACGGCATGGATGTCTCTCTCAGCACGAGGAAACCAGCCTGGTGTATGCCCTTGTTCTGGCGTGACGCCGTGGAGCATACGTTTTTCTGTATGTGCTTGGCAAGTTTTACGGAGTTCTCCATATTCTTGTCCTGCATGTATTCAAACATAATATACGACTCTGACGAGTTGGGGTCAAAACCCTGATAGCGCGACTGGTAGTTGCTCTCGAGAGTAATCACCGAGTTTTCACGCTTTGCCACGTCGAGATTGTCAGCTGCGCGGTGCATACCGAGTGTGTAGACCTCAAAACCTTTGGAATAGCCTCTCGCCAGGGCATTGGTGTGGACAGAGACGAAGAGGTCAGCCTTGGCTTTGTTTGCTATCTCCGCACGTCCGTTGAGAGTGACGAAGACATCTTTCTTTCTTGTGTACACCACCTTCACGTCGGGACAGTTCTGCTCCACATATCTGCCGAAGGCCAATGCCACACTCAGATTGATGTTCTTCTCCTTGGAGATGGCACCCACGGCTCCGGCATCATGGCCTCCATGTCCGGCATCTATCACGAGAGTGAACTTTTTGTCTGCCGCCGTCATTGCCACGGTGCCAAGCACGAAGGCAAGAAGCATAAAGGCATAGCGTCTCAATGTGTCAGAATAGTTTTCCAATTGCAAAATTAAGCATTTAAAGAGTTATGAAACTCGCTATCAGAAAGTTTTATCATTCTTCAAGCGTAATAGGACACCTGCGCCTGCGGTGTCGCCGCCCATAGGAGGATTCTCCTTTATTATCTTTATCTCTACGGAGCTGATGTCGGGAAAGGTCACTAACAAGGCCTTGCCTATTCGCCCTACCACGTGCTCCAGAAGTTGGCTCGGCACTCTCATCTCTTGATTGACCACAGCGAGCATCTTGCTATAGTCGAGAGTGTCGTCCACGCTATCTGTCTCACAAGCACGTGTAAAATCGTAGTCTACATCCACCCACACCCTATACCATCCGCCGACGGTGCGCTCCTGGGGTAGTACACCGTGGTAGGCATAGATGCGCACGTCATTAAGGAAGATTCTGGTCGTCTGTTGTGACATATTTCTTTAGCGCGCGTTCCACGCCTTGGGTCCATGTATTTATGCTGTCGTCCTTGAGTTGCAAGGAACTGACAAGGTTTATCACATTCTTGATGGGCATGCCATAGCGTATGACACCAGAGATGAGTTTCGCATAGTTCCAGTATTCAGGATTGAACTTCTCGCTCAGTCCCTCTACGGTGGTCTTGTAGCCGCGCTTGTTTTCAAACTGGAAGTCATAGCGGTGCGACCCGTCAGGATTGGTGCAGCGGATTATCTTGCCTGTCATGACATTCTTGGGCAAGACTATGCCCTCATCGTCATCCTGCAGGCCTGTAAATATCTCATATGGGCGTCCGTCGAGAAGTCCGACGAAAGCCACCCACTTCTCCTTGTTGTTCTGAAATCGCACCACATCGCACTCGAGTACGTCGGGGCGTTCTTCCGTACGTTTGTTATTTTCCATCTATATCGTTTTCAGGTGGGTTATATATCGTTTTATTCTTCAAAATACACTCTTTTCACTCTGCCCGAGATGCCTGTAAGCACCTCATAGGGGATGGTCTCCAATTGGTCGCTGAGCACGGTGACAGGCAAGTGGTCGCCGAAAATCTCCACAGTGTCACCCTCGCGGCAGTCTATGCCCGTGACATCAATCATGCAGACATCCATGCATATGTTGCCCACATACTCCGCCTTCTTGCCGTTGACGAGGCAATAACAGTTGCGGTTGCCCAGTTTGCGATTGAGCCCGTCGGCATAGCCTATAGGTATGGCGGCTATGACGCTGTCGCGGTCGAGTATGGTGCGACGACTATATCCCACGCTGTGACCCGCAGGCACATGACGCAACTGCAGGATGGTGGTCTTCAGAGTAGACACATTATTTATAATGGCATTGTTGCGCGGATTGATACCATAGAGTCCAAGTCCCAGACGACACATGTCAAGATGACGCTCGGGGAAATGCTCTATACCTGCGGAGTTGCAGATATGGCGTATTATCTTGTGCTCGAATGCCGACTGCAGTTTACGGCTGCCCTTGTCAAAGAGGCTGAACTGTATGGCTGAGAACTCGTCAAACTCGTCGCCGTCGGAACCCACAAAATGACTAAACACGCTACGTGGTATTACCTCGTTGTTGTCTTTCAACCGCTTGATGAGTTCGTCCATGTCTTCCTCGGGGTTAAATCCCAAGCGACACATACCCGTGTCGAGTTTCACGTGTATTGGGAATCCCTTCACACCCTCCTTCTTGGCAGCCGCCACGAGAGCATCGAGCAGTCGGAAGGAGTATACTTCGGGTTCGAGATCATAGTCGAAGAGAGTCTTGAAGGAGGACATCTCAGGATTCATCACCATGATATTGGCAGTGATGCCGTTGCGTCGCAGGGTCACGCCCTCGTCGGCTACAGCCACGGCGAGATAGTCCACACGATGATCCTGCAGGGTCTTGGCTATCTCCACTGCACCCGCTCCGTAAGCGTCAGCCTTTATCATGCAGACGAGTTTTGTCTCGGGCTTCATGAACGAGCGGTAGTAGTCGAGGTTTGCCACCACGGCGCTGAGATTTACGTCGAGTGTAGTCTCGTGCACCTTCTCCACGAGGAGTTCCTGTATGCGTTCGAATCCGAAGCGTCGTGCACCCTTGAGGAGTATCACCTCGTCATGCAGACCCGTGAAGACATCGCTGCTGATGAATGCCGCTACGGTGTGGAAGAATGTTTTGTCTGCGATATCAAACAAGGGTTCGGCATTGCATATGTCGTCGCCTATACCGATGAGTTTCTCCACGCCGTTGGCCTTTATGAGTTCGTTGACATCCCTATAGAGTCGTTCCTCCTCAATGCCACTCTGGAGCAGGTCACTCATGATGAGCACGCGCTTTCTGCCCTTATGGTCGGGACGGCGGTGCATGAAGTCGAGGGCTATGGTCAAGGAGTTGATGTCGGAATTATAGGAGTCGTTGATGAGAGTCAGTCCATGACGTCCTTCCTTCACTTCCAAGCGCATGCCCACTGGTTCGAGCAGTGGCATACGCTCCTTTATTGTGTCTGTGGTCAATCCCAACTGCAGCACTGTGAGCGCGCAGGTGATGGAGTTATCTATTGACGACTCGCTTATGAATGGTATCTCATATTCCGATGTCTCACCTTTATATATATAAGTCACCTTTGTCTTCTCTCCATCCTTCTCTATGGAGGTGACATGTAGAGTGGCATCCTTGTCGTCCTTTGACCAAGTGAGAATCTCTCCATGAAGATGGGCGGCGGCAAGTCCACGGCGCACCACAAGGTCGTCGGCACACACGATGACTTTCTCTGCATCCGTGAAGAGACTCATCTTCTCCGTGCATTTCTGCTGTAGGGAAGGGAAGTTCTCCTGATGGGCATCACCAAGATAGGTGAAGACGCCTATTGTGGGTTGTATGATGTCGCGCAGGGCATCCATCTCGCCAGGGCGTGAGATGCCTGCCTCAAAGAGTCCTATCTGGCTCTGTTCGTCGAGGTGCCATACCGACAGGGGCACGCCTATCTGAGAGTTGTAACTGCGCGGACTGCGTGTCACGACGGTATCAGGCGAGAGCAGTTGGTAGAGCCACTCCTTGACAATGGTCTTGCCGTTGGAACCCGTGATGCCTACTACAGGTATCTGAAACTCGTCGCGATGGCGCTCGGCAAGACGTTGCAGAGCCTTGCGCACGTCGGGCACGACAAGGAAGTTGACATCGCATGACTTAGGTACGTCGGGCACCTCTTCCACTACAAAACTCTTCACTCCCTGTTCGATGAGGAACGGTATGTAATGCGCTCCGTCGCCCTTATGGGTCTTGATGGCAAAGAAGAGTGTCTCCTCTGGGAAACAGAGAGAGCGTGAGTCGGTGAGGAGGAACTGTATCTGTGCTTCGGCAGTTCCAAATCTGTGGGCACCTATGAGTGTCGTTATCTTTTCGATTGAATAGCTCATAACTATAACTGTGTTGTTATATCTCCATAAAAGGATATTTGGTTTTGAGAGCCTCCACTTTATTCATGGTATTCTCCAGGAATGCCTTATACTGGGCACTGTCAGGATTGATGGGGCGGTGACCGAGAGCCTCTTTGAGGGGTCGCCATTGTGAGAGGAAACTACTCGTTTCCTCCGAGAAATATGTCAGGGCAAATTTCTCATATATGTATTCCACCGCCTGTGCTGACGGATGGAGCATGTCGGGCTGATAGAACCTATAGTCGCGCAACTCGTCATTTACTATTTCGTAGGCAGGGAAATAACTCACCTTGTCGGGTTGCTCTCTCTGGAGCATGTCAGTGGCCAAGAGGAGCGTAGCCTTGGAGAGTTGGCTTTCGTGATAGCCATACTTGCGATAGCGTATAGGACTGACGGTAATGATCACCTTGCCTTCAACAAGTCCTACGGCTTTCTCCAATGCATCGTGACACTCGCCGACGGTCATCACCTCTTCCTGAAAGAGCGCGGATGGACGCTTTTGGCAGTTGTCCACAATCTCACCTGTAGCCTTCTCGCGATACACATGATTCGTACCAAGGGTTATCACCGTGACTGAGGGAGCGAAGTCTGTACGCTCTATGGTGTGGCATACCGACACGGGATTATACATCACTCCGAAGGGGTTGACCTCTGCACGAAACTTGTCGTCGAGAAACCGCTTGCCCATGTTATCGGCAAAGCAACTTCCGACGAAAAGTATCTTCTCACATGGACTTATCTTCCACGGAGAGGGTTTGATGTCTACCTTCGTTGTGAATTCCATTTACTTTTCCTTCCTGCGCACGTTCATATAGATTATCGCTATGATGGCGAGTAAGAGGATGGCATAACTTACATATGCGATGGTCTCGGTATTCTTTATAGACTGCGGTTTGAATGTCAGCACCACCGTGTGCTTGCCAGCCTTCACGTTGAGAGCACGTAGTATGTAGTCCACCCTTCCGAGGTCCGCCTTCTGTCCGTCTATTGTTGCCGTCCATCCAGGATAATACACCTCGGAGAACACTACGATGCCACCCTTGTCGGAGTTGACCTCATAGGTAAGTTCGTTAGGTTCGTATGTCTTCAGCGTCACCATGCTGACATTACTCTGCGCGGTAGACTTGCCAAGTGTCTCCTGGAACTTCTTGTCAGCCACAGCCTCATGACGGAGATTTATCTTGTAGATGCCTTCTATCTCCTCGTTGGCATTTGCCACATAGTTCACCTTGTCGACAAACCATGCATTGCCATAGGCATAAGGATTCTTCACTGGTACAGTCTGTCCGTTTTGCAAAGGCAGAATAAAGTAGCGTGTGTTGAGGGCATTGATAACAGGGAACAGACTGTCGCCATTCACCTTTGTCATGTCGCCTCCTGCAGCTACGACAGACTGCATGAGTTTCTGCATCTCGGGACTGATGTGATATTCTATCATGTCCTGATAGCGCTTGAGTTTGGCAGCATGATATCCGCCGATACTCTTATGATAGTAACTCGTCTCGTTCTCGTTGAATGTATTTGAAGCAAGATTGAGCACACGGTAATCCAATGTCTTGTCCTGCAGGATTGTCTTGTCCGTCTGCGTCATCTGCTGCGGTTGCTCGCGCTCACTTTTTTCCACGAACATGCCGTCATTGAGGTAGCGCTTATTTATCTGCCACATGTCTACGAGGCAAAGGACTGCCACCAGTCCGATAGCCCAGCGTGAGGAGAGTTTTTTGAGATAGAAGAGCAACAGGATTACGCAACCGATGGCTATCACGATGAATGAGCGCCAGCAGTCGGCTACGAATATCGACGAGCGCACGTTTGCCAGGTCTGCCTTAAATCCTGCCATATATGTGGCTGCCTCGGGACCCTGCTGGGCAATACTATTAAACTGGCTCAACTCGTTTGTAGAGAAGAACGATGAGTTTACAAGACTTGGCACAAGGGCAAAGAGCAAGCACATGCCTCCCGTAAGAACGAAGGACACGCCCACCCATTTCTTCTTTGTCTTGAGTATTTCAGGTTCTTCTATGATACGCTTCAGAGCCATCATGGCAAGGAGCGGTATGGTGAATTCCGCTATGACGAGTATACTTGCCACAGTGCGGAACTTGGAATACATCGGCACATAGTCGAGGAAGAAATCCGTAAACGGCATAAAATTGCGTCCCCACGACAGCAGTACTGACAAGATGGTAGCACCAAGCAAAGCCCACTTCATCGGACCTTTCACTATGAATAGCGACAAGATGAAGAGCATCACCACAAATGCGCCCACATATACAGGACCGCTCGTGCCAGGCTGATCACCCCAGTACTGACCTAACTGCTGATAGAAATTATAGTATTCGGGATTGGCCTTAGCCATTGCATCTTCATTGCTTGACATAGCCACCGTGGCTCCACCCTTGGCATTTGGCACGAGGAGTGTCCAGGTCTCGCCTATGCCGTAACTCCACGCTGTGATATAGTCGCGGTCAAGACCCGAAGAAGTCTGGTTCTCTGTATTCTTCTTCACAAGTTCGCTTGCCCCGCGCATACTCTCCTTGCCATACTGCCATGTATGGTATAGGTTGCTCAGGTTTATGCAGATGCCGATAGCGGCTGCAGCTGCGCATACAGCTGTAGCCTTACCAAATTGTGCCAACTTCTTTTTCTTCAAGGCTTCCTCGAAGTAAGCCGCCACCATAAGGATAATGAGGAACAGATAGTAGTAGGTCATCTGCACATGGTTGGCCTTCACCTCAAATGCCGTAAAGATGGCAGTCAAGAGAAATCCCCACAGGTATTTCCCTCTATAGGCGCACACCACACCGGCTATCATCGGAGGAAGATAAGCCAAAGCCATCACCTTCCAGATGTGTCCTGCGGCTATGATTATGAAGAAGTAACTCGAGAATGCCCATATTATGGAACCCAATGCCGCCAGCTCCTTCCTGAAGTCAAAGGCACGCAAGAGAATATAGAAGCCCAAGAGATAGACAAATACATACCACACATTCTCTGGCAACCACAGATGATAAAGGTCTATGGCCTTTGACAAAATGTCGGTAGATTTGTAACTTGGTGCCGTCTGATAGGTAGGCATACCCGAGAATGTGGAGTTTGTCCACCTTGTGCGCTCTCCCGTACGCTCCAGATATTCCTGCTGCTCCTGACCAGCGCCACGTCCTGCTGAGGAGTCATGGCGATAGAGTATGCGACCCTCAAGGTCGGCTGGCATGAAATAGACGAATGAGATGACTGCAAAGGCAATCACTACCAGAATGTCGAAACAATAGTTCTTGAAGAAAACCTTCAACTTTTCCATATATGCTAAAAATACTTGTATATACAAGGGGCAAAGGTAGCAAAAAAATCCCATTGGCAAGGTCATTACTTCTAAAAATGTAATATCTTTGCAGTGTGGTTACCGCACTGTGCGGTACTTAATGCTCATTTATGGTATGAAGAGTGATTGCAAAACAGGACTTGTATTGGAAGGAGGCGGTCTTAGAGTGCTGTTCTCCGAGGGTGTTTTTGACGTGATGCTTGAGAATGACGTGACCTTCGACGGTGCTATCGGAGTGTCGGCAGGCGCTTCCATAGGATGCAATTTCAAGACACGACAGATAGGACGCGGACTGCGCTACAACATAGAGTTTGCCGACGATAGCGAGTATATAGGATTGAAAGCGTGGATAAAGACTGGCGACATGGTGAGCAAGGAGTATTGCTATCACATCGTGCCCACTCAATATGACATCGTTGACAACGACACTTATGAGAAAAATCCGATGGAGTTTTATCTCGTTTGCACGGACGTGGATACTGGCGAGCCTGTCTACAGGAAGATAGACACTCTCGACTACGATGGTCTGGAGTGGATGAGGGCCTCGTCATCCATGCCTATAGTGTCGCACCCAGTGCGACTTGACGGCAGACGCCTGCTCGACGGAGGCATAGTGGACTCCATACCGCTGAAGTATTTCCAGAGTATAGGTTACGGAAAGAACGTGGTTATTCTTACTCAACCCAAAGGATTCAAGAAGAAACTGACGAAACTGTTTCCCCTTTTCCATGTCTGTTGCCGCAACTATCCGAAGATAAAGGAGGCAATGAAGCATAGGCATGAGATGTACAACCGCGAACTGGAATATATAGCCAACGAGGAGAAGAAGGGTAATACTCTCGTAATCTGTCCTGACGAAACCCTGCCTATCGGACGTCTGGAGATGAAACCGGAAAAGATGAAGCACATATATAGTATGGGGCACGATATGGGCGTGCAGCGCATACAAGAAATAAAGGATTTCCTCACTCACGAGTAGGAAATCCTTTTTTCTTTTTCAGTGGTTTCGATAACTTCTCACCTTTATCACATTATCTCTCTTAGCGGCACCATCACAAAATCGCGCTCTTGCATATGTGGATGGGGTATCTTCAGATTGTCGTCATCCACCATGATGTCGCCATATAGCAATATGTCTATGTCTATCGTGCGATCGCAATAGTGTTCGTCCACGCTCTTGCTTTTACGACCCAATGCCCGTTCTATGACCTGCGTCTCCGTCAACAACTGTTGGGGAGTGAGCGTGGTGTCTATCTTGACACAGGCATTGAGGAACGCATTATCGGAAACAAATCCCCATGGTGCCGTCTCTATAAATGATGACGTGGCTACCACCTTGCCTGCACGCTCGCCTATCATCTCTATGGCCTTGCGCAAGGTTGCTTCACGATTGCCGAGATTAGAACCCAGCGAGAGAAAACTAATCATTTATGATGAGCAGGCAGTCGCCAAAGCATCCGAACATGTAACCGTTGTCAACAGCCATCTTGTAGGCTTCCATCACAATGTCATAGCCACCGAAAGCGCATGTCTCCATGAGCATTGGTGAATATGGGTGATAGAAGTTTACGAGCATATTGTCTGCAAGTCCGAAGTCATATGGAGGAAAAATGAACTTGTTGGTCCAACCTTCATATTCCTTGAGTTCGCCATCGGTACCCACCGAACTCTCCGTAGCCTTCACCACGCTTGCTCCGATGGAAAGGAGTTTATGACCGCTGCGCTTGGTATTGTTGACTATATCGCAAGCCTCCTGAGTGATTACGATCTGCTCTGAGTCTGTCTTGTGCTTGGTGAGGTCTTCTACCTCTATTTCATAAAAACCGCTCAATCCACAGTGAAGTGTGACGAATGCCGTGTTGATGCCTCTTATCTCCAGACGCTTCATCATCTCGCGTGTGAAGTGCAGACCTGTGGCAGGTGCAGTCACAGCTCCCTCGTTGGCAGCATAGACAGTCTGAAAATCGGAGTGGTCGTCCTCGGTAGCGTGATGGTCGTCACGGGCATCAAGGATATAGTGTGGCAGTGGAGACTCGCCAAGCGAATAGAGGTCGCGTTTGAACTCGTCATGCGAACCTTCATAGAGGAAATGGAGCGTACGGCCACGTGAGGTAGTGTTGTCCACAACCTCTGCCACCATCGAACCCGACTCATCAAAGAAGAGTTTGTTTCCTATACGAATCTTTCTTGCCGGTTCCACATAAACATCCCACAGTCTGTTCTCGGCATTCAACTCTCTCAAGAGGAACACCTCTATCTGAGAATCTGTCTTCTCCTTCGTACCATAGAGACGTGCAGGATACACCTTAGTGTCATTCATGATAAATGTATCACCCTCATCGAAATAGTTTACCAAGTCTTTGAAGATGATAAACTCTCCCTCTATAGGATTTCCCTGTTCGTCTTTCTTGTACATATCAATAACACCCGACTTCTTGTGAATGACCATCATGCGGGCCTCATCACTACGTGTGAAACGACACTTGTCTACTGTTCCGTCCTCGTTCTTGAACTCACGCACAATACTGTGAGGATACAATGCCACTTGTGACTGGGGCAAATCAAACTTAAACTGTGATAATTTCATGTTTGTGTTTTATGTTGGCTGAAAACCTTTTTATTGTTTATCTTCGTATGGCTCAAGATCCTGCATGGAGAGCCACTCGTCAAAACCGTCAAATGTTATACTGTCTTCTATCTTATACTTACCTACTCTTGTGCGGCACAGTTGGGTGAGATACGCTCCCGACCCGAGTGACTTTCCGATATCACGTGCAAGCGAGCGGATATATGTTCCTTTTCCGCATACCACGCGTATCTGTGCCTGCTTTTTTGCGTCATCAAAACTGAGGAGTTCTATTTCCTCTACGTGCACCGTCTTGGGTTTGAGTTCTACTTCCCTACCCTTACGACCGAGTTCATAAGCTCTCTTGCCGTTTACATTGCAGGCAGAGAATACTGGCGGCACTTGCTGTATGTCTCCCACAAACTGACCCAACGCCTCCTTCAGACTTTCTTCCGTGATATGGTCCTTAGGAAACCATTCATCCTCAGGATGCTCCATATCAAAGGATGCTGTAGTGGCACCAAACTGGAGTGTCGCTGTGTACTCCTTGTCCTTGAGTTGCAACTCTTCGATGCGCTTCGTGGCCTTTCCCGTGCACAAGACGAGCACTCCCGTCGCCAAAGGGTCAAGAGTGCCAGCATGTCCCATCTTGACTCGCTTCACTTCAAGAGCCTTCGAGAGTCGGGTTCTGACAAATGCCAACGCACCGAAACTCGACACCTTGTAGGGTTTGTTTATGCAGATGATTTCTCCTTCTCTACAGTTCATCGGCTGCCCCTTAGTCTACCATGTTAAGTTCGTAGCCCATAGCGAGCATCACGAGGATGATGGCACCCACAACGATGCGATACCAACCGAAAGCCTTGAATCCGTACTTCGCCAGGAAGTTGACAAACCATTTCATGGCTACTATTGCCACGATGAAGGCTACCACACAACCCACGACGAGCATCATGATATTGTTGGATGTAGCCCAAGCTGTGTCTTCACCAAACATCTCTATGAGGTCGAGCAATGTAGCACCAGCCATCGTAGGCACGGCCAGGAAGAAAGAGAACTCCGCAGCCTTCTTGCGTGTCAGCTTCTGCTGCATACCGCCGACGATTGTCGCCATACTGCGGCTCATGCCCGGTATTACGGCAAGACACTGGAAGAATCCTATTATGAGCGCACGCCTCCATGTGACTTTGTTCTCCACCACTCCTTTATTGAAGAGTTTGTCACAGAAGAGCATGAATATACCACCTAAAACCAGCGTTATCGCTACCACATGCACAGAGTCGAGAAGCCAGTCGAGCAGTCCGCTCTTCTTGGCAGCCAAACCGATGAACACGGCAGGGATTACGCCCACGATGAGCAAACCGTAAAACTTCATTTTACTGTTAAACTCCTCACGGTTGCGCATCTGGAAGAAATGTTTCCAATAGAGGCATACTACAGAGAGGATGGCACCAAACTGGATAATGAATGTGAATGCGTGCACGAAGGGGTCACCCTCAGCCACGCCGAGGAGTTTCTGTGTGATTATCATATGACCTGTAGACGATACTGGCAGAAATTCTGTCAGTCCCTCCACTATGGCAATGATAATGGTCTGTATCAATGTCATTGTTATAGTTTATTTTTTCGGACGGTATATGATGGCGAATATCATGAAGATATAACCGATGAAGCACACTACTGGCGCCACCTTGATATGGCGTGCGTCGAATATCGAGGGGTCATAGAATGTCTCTGTAGACTGACCGCCACTCATAAGTACAAAACCCACAAGAACAATGACCACACTTACGGCCATCATTATGTAGTTTACCTTGCTGAATGCAAAATTCTTATTGTCCATTTTTATATTGATTTCTTTGTATGTATCTGCAATGCGACTAATATATAATATGTATAGGATTATATCTTATACAACTGCCCAGCTTTCATGCCGAGAAACTTGTTTACCGATATTACCGTACACAGCCATGTAAGAATCAGACCAAACACGAGCACTGTGCAACCTGTAGCCGCAAGAACCTCCCACGTCACCACGCCAAGCACTCCTGGCTGATAGTAATAGAGGGCATAGACAGCACCCGCAAGCACGGCATCAGCAAGCAGGGCGGCAAGAAATCCCACCAGCAGACTTTGCCTAAGGAACGGGCGGCGGATGAATCCCCACGATGCTCCCACCAGTTTCATGGTGTGGATATTAAATCGACGTGCATAGATGCCAAGTCGCACGGTATTGTTGATAAGCGAGAAGGAAACGAATGTCAGCAACAATGCCAGGAAGAGCAACACGATATTCATCTTCGCGATGTTGTCATTGACCGAGTCCATCAAATCCTTCTGATAAGTGATATTGCTGACCTTCGGAGACTTTTCCAGTTCTTTCTGTATCCATACAAGCGAGTCGCTATTGGCATAATCGCTATTGAGACACAACTCAATGGATGCCATGAAAGGGTTAGCTCCGATAAACTCCGTCGGATCTGTACCCATGGCAGAGGTCTGCTCCTTTAGAGCCTGTTCCTTGCTGATAAACGTTATCTTGTTGAGATACGTCTTCTTCTGCAGTGACTTGACAAGCTGGTTTACCTCCGGCTTCGTCATGTCGTCTTCCAAAGTCATGGTAACGATAAAATTCTCTCTCACATAGTTGGAGAGATTGTGCGCGGTCAAGACACTGAACACGACAATTCCCACGAGAACAAGCACCATGGCGGTACTTATGCACAGGGTGACGGCTTGAAATCCGCGGCTATGTTTTGAGGATTTGTTTTTCTTTGCCATTACGAACAGACTGCAATTCTGCAAATTCGAGCGCAAAGATACTAAAAAGCATAAGCTTTTCCAACTGATTAACGGGTATTAACCTTTACGCGCGTCAATTTATTGACCACGGACATCTTTTTCAGTTTTTATGCAGCTGCCCTTACAGGGCGCAAGTTACTACAATCGACATATAACCCAGGGTGTTACCCTGGGCTGTATTCAGTTGCCCTTTCAGGGCTTAGGAGGTACAGCGCCCTCGCTGTACCACGCAAGTGAGAATCCCACACTTGATTTATCTTGCTGATGGCATGGGTACGGCGAGGGCGCCGTACCTCCTATAATCGCTGTAGTAGGTGCTGCGTCCTCGCTGCACCCTCCTCGCTTGAGAATTCCTCGTTAGCATTGGCAAAGCGGGGACGCTTCGCCTACTATGATTACCATTGTTTGCACTTTTTAGCGAAATCTATCGCAAATTATTTGGATTATTCAAAGCAAAATTATATCTTTGCTTTCAGAATCAAACCTATCAACTAACCGCCACGCATCCTCTGCACATGGTGTGCAACAGGGTAACTGGCACTAAAACAAAACGGAGGTAAGTATGAACATCAAGATTCAGGCATTGCACTTTGATGCAAGTGAGAAACTCGAGGCTTACATCGAGAAGAAAGTATCCAAATTGGCAAGACATCACGAAGGCGCAGATACGGTAGAGGTACAGTTGAAAGTGGTAAAGCCACAGACAGCCATGAACAAGGAGGCCGCAATATCCATACCTGCTCTCGGAGCTACAATACGTGCTGAAAAAGTGTGCGACACTTTCGAGGAAGCCATCGACAAGTGTGTTGACAGCATAAAAGTTCAACTCGAAAAACTTAAAGACAAACAAAGAGCATAATTACAACAATAATCTTAGAGGATGTGTCAATTGGCACATCCTCATTACATTTTATGACTGTTATCTACCCTTCCCCGATATTCGGTCCCATACACAGCCGGCGCCTCGGCATCTCGCTCGGCATCAACCTTATGCCTGCCGACGGCAAGGTGTGCTCTTTCGACTGTCTCTACTGCGAATGTGGATTCAACGCCGACTTCCGCCCTACCCTCCCACGCCCTACTCGTCAGGAGGTGGCAGAGGCTCTGAAAGCGAAACTCATAGAGATGAAAGAGTCGGGACAGCATCCTGACGTGCTGACCTTTGCCGGCAACGGCGAACCGACCGGTCACCCTCATTTCCCAGAGATAATCGACGACACGATACGTCTGCGTGACGAATATTGTCCTAACGCGAAGGTATCGGTACTGAGCAACGCCACTTTTATCAACCGCCCACAGGTGCACGACGCTCTGTTGAAAGTTGACAACAACATTCTGAAACTCGACACTGTCGACCCGACATACATTCAGGAGACTGACCGCCCCGTAGGCAAATATGATGTCAACAGTATCATAGAGGGCATGAAGGCTTTCGATGGGCACTGCATCATACAAACCATGTTCATGCACAGTCGCTTTGGTGGCGTCGAACCCAAACTTGTAGACCCGTGGCTAAAAGCGGTGGAATATATCGGGCCGAGTGAAGTGATGGTCTACACCATCGACCGCGAGACACCCGACAAGACATTGCAAAAGGCTACACACGAGGAACTCGATGCCATAAAGGCACAGGTGAAAGCCCTCGGCATTGCCTGCCAAGCCAGTTACTGATTATTTGCGCGAAAGTCCCATCTCTGACGCCTTCTCAAGCAGAAGTGTCATCAGAGGTTCGCGCTCGTTTGCCACGCTATTGTCAAGTACGGCATCCTTGAGATATTGCTTCAGCACACCCACCTCACGCGATGGTTTGAGATTAAACATTTCCATAATCTCATTACCATCGATAACGGGTTGCAGAAGTCTCTTGTAATCACGCTCTTCCAAGTCTTTCAGTTTCTCACGCACAAGGGCGAAATTATTAAGAAACTGTTGTTTTCTCACCTCATTCTTGCTCGTTATGTCTGCCTCGCAGAGAGTCATCAAGTCACCTATATCGTCGCCAGCATCATTGAGGAGTCGTCTTACGGCAGAGTCTGTCACCTCCTCGTCGGCAATGGCTATGGGGCGCATGTGCAAGTCTACGAGTTTCTGCACATACTTCATCTTCATATCGAGAGGCAGTTTGAGGCGACGGAATATACCAGGCACCATCTTGGCTCCCACATAGTTGTGGTTGTGAAATGTCCATCCTTGCGGCACCTCCCACCTTTTTGTCTTCGCCTTGCCGATATCATGGAGCAAGGCTGCCCAGCGAAGCCACAACTTCGTATCCTTAGAAATACCCTCTCCACTTGTAGCACGCGCCACATTGTCAAGCACTTCGAGCGTATGATAGAAATTATTCTTGTGTGCCCTACCGTTGCGCACCTCCACATTGTCGAGCACAGACAACTCAGGAAGGATGAGTTCGAGCAGACCGCAACGGTGCAAATCCACAAAACCCTTACTCGGCACAGGCGAGAGCAATATCTTGTTAAATTCCTCGGAAATGCGTTCCCCACTGATAATCTTTATGCGCTCCTTGTTGCGAGAGAGAGCATCAAAGGTCTCGTCATCGATGAAGAATCCCAATTGGGTGGCAAACCTCACACAGCGCATCATGCGCAGAGGATCATCAGAGAATGTTATGTCAGGGTCCAAGGGCGTGCGGATAATGCCGTCCTCCATGTCATAGAGTCCGTCAAAGGGGTCCACGAGTTCGCCGAAGCGGTCTTTATTGAGACATATCGCCAAGGCATTGATAGTGAAGTCGCGACGGTTTTGGTCATCTTCGAGCGTACCGTCCTCCACTATCGGTTTCCTTGAGTCACGCTGATAACTCTCTTTACGCGCTCCCACGAACTCCACCTCAGTGCCATGATATTTCACCTGGGCAGTACCGAAATTGCGATACACATGCACACTCGCCTTCTTGCCGAGGATCCGCTTTAGTTCCTCTGCCACCTTGATGCCGCTTCCCACCACCACGACATCGATGTCATTGGAGGGCCGCTGGAGAAAGATATCGCGCACATAGCCACCGACAACATAGCAGTCAACGCCCAGATTGTCAGCAGCCTGGCTTATCTTATGAAAGACCGGTTTATCCAATATCTCCGCCAATTCGGCATCACTATAATTCTTCATCGCGTACAATAATTCTTCTTAAAGCGGGTTAAAGCGACCGCAAAATTACTAAGAAAATACGAGAACTTGACTTTTTTTAGTAATTTTGCAAATATGAAAGGACTCACGACCATATCCATAATTCTCGTTTCCACATTGCTCCTCACTGGGGCATGCAAGAAGAAAACGGAGGATGACATAGCCAAACCTTTACTTGAAAACATCGAACAGTCAGTAAAGAATGGCGACTACAAGTCGGCTCTCGACTCCATACAGTCACTCCGCCACCGTTTCCCCAAGGCTGTGGAGGCGCGCAAGCGTGCCGTCACTCTGTGGCAGGAGGCATCCATCATGCAGGCCCAGCATGAGGTGGAGAAGACTGACTCTGCCCTGCAGGCTACTCTCAAAGCCATCGACAAGGCACCGACATTGCTCGAGCAGAATATGCTGCGCAATAAGCGTGACTCGCTAAAGGCACGCTATGACGCAGAATGTGGACTGGTAAGAATAATCAGAGCAAAACAGAATGGAAAATAACACCGACCTTGAATTCCAGAAGGCGATGGGGATGTGTCGCGACATCTTCCGCAAGAAGTTGTACGACTACAAACCCTCATGGCGCATGATGCGTCCGCAGTCGCTCACCGACCAACTCTTCATCAAGGCAAAGCGCATACGCACCCTTGAGATTAAGGGCGAGACAAAGGTGGGCGAAGGCATACTACCTGAGTTTATGGCCATCATCAACTACGGCATCACGAGTCTGATACAGATAGAAAAAGGCTTTGCCGACAAGGTGGACATGACCAACGACGAGGCTATGGACGAGTATGACCGCTGGGCGAAGGAGTGCACCGAACTGATGCTCAAGAAGAATCACGACTACGGTGGCGCATGGGAAGACATGCGCGTGAGCAGTTACACTGACTTCATCCTGACAAAGATAGAGCGCATCAAGGAGATAGAAAACCATAACGGCGAGACCATAGCAAGCGAGGGAATAGCCTCAAATGTCATGGACATCATCAACTATGCTGTCTTCGGAGTGATAAAACTGGGAGTAAGAAAATAGTAATAAGGAATTGAAAACGCTCGGCACCATATCGGTCAACATATGCAGGATGGCGATGGCCGTCGTGTTCATATTGTCTGGTTATGTAAAGGCCATCGACCCCATTGGCACCCAGTACAAGATAAATGACTACATGGAGGCTCTGGGCATGGCGGGCATGGTGCCCGACTGGTTGACGCTCTCCACATCCGTCTTGTTGTCAGCCATGGAGTTCATCCTCGGCGTGATGATGTTCTTCGCCATCGGCAGACACATTGCCTCAAAGGTCACGGTAGCCTTCATGGCGGTGATGACGCTCATAACGCTTTGGCTCGTCGTAGCCGACCCGATAAGCAACTGCGGATGCTTCGGTGACGCCCTCACGCTCACCAACGGCGAGACTTTCGCCAAAAATGTGGTGTTGCTTGCGATAAGCATCATCCTCGCATGGAAACCTACGCTCATGGTGAGGTTTCTATCTAAGGGTAACAGTACGATAGTGTTCGACTACAGCATAATATTCATTATCGCCACGTCGCTCTATAGTCTTTACCTCCTGCCACAGTTTGACTTCCGTCCCTACAAGATCGGCACAAACATCAAGGCAGCGATGACAATACCGGAAGGGGCAGAGCAACCGGAGTTTGAGACTACCTTCATCATGAAGAAGGACGGCGTCACGAAAGAGTTTACGCTGGAAAACTATCCAGACTCCACGTGGGAGTTTGTCGACAGCAAGACGGTAAAGACCAAGGAGGGATACATACCGCCCATACACGACTTCTCCATACAGACGCTACAGGGCGATGACATCACCGAGGAGGTGCTCGACAGAAAGGGATACACATTCCTGCTCATAGCGCCGCAACTCGAGCAGGCTAACGAATCAAACTTCGGTCAGATAGACCAGATATATGAATATGCCGAGGAATACGGATATCCCTTCTACTGCCTCACGGCAAGCAACCAGAAGGCTATAGACCGCTGGCAAGACATCACCGGAGCAGAATATGAATTCTGCATCACGGATGCCACGACTCTGAAGACTGTCATACGTAGCAATCCAGGACTCATCTTGCTCAAGGACGGCACGATAATACAGAAATGGAGCCACAACGCCCTGCCGTCTGCTGATGGGCTTAACGCTCCGCTCAACAAACTGGAGATAGGCAAGCAGAAGGACACAGACAAGACCACAAAGATAGCGGAGATACTTCTGCTCTTCATCCTCCCGATAATTCTGCTGAGCATAGCCGACAGAACGTGGGCATGGACAAAATGGACAAGAAAGAAAAAGAAAAGTTCAACATCAATATTAACAAACAAAACAATTATGGCAAAGAAAATTGTAGCAGGCAACTGGAAGATGAACAAGAACCTGCAGGAGGGCGTTGCTCTCGCAAAGGAACTCACTGAAGTAGTAAAGAACCCTAACTGCGGTGTTATCATCTGCACTCCTTTCATCCACCTCGCAAGCGTGGCTGAGATCGTGAAGGGTTCTGCTATCGAACTCGGTGCTGAGAACTGCGCTGACAAGGCAAGCGGTGCTTACACAGGTGAGGTTTCTGCAGAGATGGTTAAGTCTACAGGTGCACAGTATGTCATCCTGGGTCACTCTGAGCGTCGCGAGTACTACAAGGAGACTCCAGAAATCCTGAAGGAGAAGGTGCAGTTGGCTCTCGCTAACGGTCTGAAGGTTATCTTCTGCATCGGCGAGTCTTTGGCAGAGCGCGAGGCTAACAAGCAGAACGAGGTGGTAAAGGCTGAGCTCCAGGGATCAGTATTCAACCTCACAGCAGAGGAGTGGAAGAACATCATCATCGCTTACGAGCCAATCTGGGCTATCGGTACAGGCAAGACCGCTACTGCTGACCAGGCTGAGGAGATCCACGCTTACATCCGTTCATGCGTAGCTGAGGTTTACGGCGCTGAGGTAGCAGCAGAGACCACTATCCTCTACGGTGGTTCTTGCAAGGCAAGCAACGCTCCTGAACTCTTCGCTAAGCCAGACATCGACGGTGGTCTGATCGGTGGCGCTTCTCTGAAGGCTGCTGACTTCAAGGGCATCATCGATGCATGGGGCTAATCCCACGCTATGAAATCCTCACATAAGGAGGTATTCTTTTTTTTAGATTGCCTACTTAGAGGAATAGTAAACTAAAAGCAAATTAATGAGAAAATCATTTATCATGCTATCCATGATGGTCTGTGCACTCAACGCGAGTGCACAGACTTATCTGGAACACCTGCAGACACGCGAGGCAGGCAAGAGCAACGTCACCGTGGTGGAATCTCCCGAGATAGACAAACTCGTCAACGGCATTATTACTAAGGATGACACAACAAAGAAACCTGCCACACAGCCGGAGAAGAAGACTTCGACTGAGACCAAGCATGAGCCTGCACCCAAGAA
>CAVKNF010000024.1:0-20633 GCA_963657415.1 bacterium
GCCTTCATCCTCGTAGACGACAAGGGCAACGACTTCTTCAAGCAGCTCAAGCCATGGGCTCCCTGCAAGGAGTGCCAGAAGTAAGACACACCTATAAAACGAAGAAAACGGGAAGCGATTTGCATCGCTTCCCGTTTCTTCGTTTTATGGCGTTAATTTATAGTCTTACGTCTTATGGCAGTAGTCTATAGACCCACCTTATATCAGATATTGTTTATTCCTTATATCTATTAGCGTTTATGCCTGTGTAGGGCTACTGCTTGGAATAGGAGGATTGTCATTGATTTCCCAGCCTACTGCCGATGCACCGAGAACGGCAGCAGAAGAACCGTCGAGACCGCTGACGAGGAACTTAGCCTTACCCTTGAAGATGTTGAGGATGTTGTCATTGTAAGCCTCGATGATAGGATTCATGAGGAGGTCGCCAGCCTTTGTCAGGCCACCGAAGAAGATGAATGCCTCTGGTGATGAGAATGCGGCAAAGTCAGCGCAAGCCTCACCGAGCATTCTGCCTGTGAACTCATAGATGTCGAGTGCCACCTGGTCATTCTTGGCTGCTGCGAGCGACACATCAAGAGATGTTATCTTCTCAGGATCCATCTCACGGAGCACTGAAGGTTTGTCGGTAGTAGCGAGTATCTCGCGTGCTGTGCGTGCCACACCCGTAGCAGAGCAGTAAGCCTCGAGGCAACCGAAGCGACCGCAACCGCAAGCACGGCCATTCTGGCGCACATGGATGACGTGACCAAGCTCACCAGCGAAACCGTCGCATCCGTAAACGAGCTGACCGTTTACGACGATACCCGATCCGACACCCGTACCAAGAGTGATGACGATGAAATTCTTCATACCACGAGCCACACCATAGGTCATCTCACCGATAGCGGCAGCATTGGCGTCATTGGTGAGTGCCACAGGGATGCCGAGCTTCTCGGAGAAGAGGTCAGCCAAAGGCACCTTGCCTGCGCGTCCCCACTCGAGGTTTGGAGCAAACTCTATGGTTCCGCTATAGTAATTGCCGTTAGGCGCTCCGATACCCATAGCCTTGATGGTGTGGATGCCGCCCACCTGGTCTATGATAAGCTGCAGAGCCTCGCAAGCAGCGTCTACATACTCCTTGGCAGTGGGGTATCCCTGCGTCTTTATCGAAGTGGTGGCCTTTATCTCACCACGGCTGTCAACGATGCCAAACACCGAGTTGGTGCCACCCAAATCCAAGCCAATCACATATGGCTTTATCTCTGATGTTGTTGTTTCCATTCTTGATGTGTTATTTTAGTTAATAATGATTCGGTTGATTAATGTCTTATTAAGGTATCGCAAAGCGACATTCACTATGGACAAAGTTATGTAAAAAAACGAAGAGTACAAAAGGTTATGATAGAAAAAAGGGCTTATAAATAAAAATAGGTGTACATTTGGAATGTTTCTCGGGAAAATGAAGTAACTTTGCGTTTCAATATGTCATTATGAAGACAAGCATTCTCTCAAAATAATGGAACTGATATTCCCTATCAACATCATAGAATTAATCTTCAAGGGAATACTCATAGGTGTAATAGCGTCTGCACCTATGGGGCCTGTTGGAGTATTGTGCGTGCAGCGCACACTCAATAAGGGCCGTTGGCCGGGATTTGCCACGGGCATAGGTGCCGCCATCAGCGATGTCATATACGCTCTGCTGACGGGTCTTGGCATCAGTTTTATACAGGACTTCATCACTCAGGAAGACACTTTCTATGCGCTGAAAATTGCCGGTTCGGCGATACTTCTCATCTTCGGCATCTACTGCTTCCGCAGCAAACCGAAACCCGTGCAGCTCATCAACAAGCGCAACACGTCGCTCTTCTATAATGCCCACACGGCATTCTGGATCACATTTGCCAACCCACTCATCATATTGCTCTTCATCGCTTCGATGACGCAACTGTCTTTCGTGGTGTCCGACCATCCGCTGGAGATGGGCATCGGCTACCTGAGCATCTTCACGGGAGCGTTGCTGTGGTGGTTTGGTCTGACTTGGCTGATAGACAAGATCCGAGGCAGATTTAATGACGACGGCATACTTATCATCAACCGCATCATAGGCGCCATTGTCATCCTCGTGTCGATAGTGTTCCTCATCGGCACCGTGTTTAATCTCTATTCCCTCTCATGGTATTAAGATTATGATCATAGCACAGAAACTCAGAAAAGAAAACATCATCGAATACATCCTCTATATGTGGCAGGTGGAAGACATCATCCGCGCCTATGGATGCTCGCTGAGCAAGATGAAGGAGGAGTATATATCAAGGTTTGAAGTCTCTGACCTGGAACTACATGAAGAGATCGTGGACTGGTATGGCAACATCATCCGCATGATAAAGCAGGAGGGCAAAAAGGACGGTGGACACATCTCCATCAACAACATCCTGGTGCAGGACCTCAACGATCTCAACGCGCAGTTGCTCGCCAGTCCGAAGTTTCCTTTCTACAACGCAGAATACTATAAGGTATTGCCGTTTATCGTGGAACTGAGAAACAAGGGCAGTAAGGACGTGTCGGAGATAGAGACCTGCCTCAACGCTCTCTACGGCGTGATGATGCTCCGACTGCAGAAGAAGGAGGTGTCGCAGCAGACGCAGAATGCCGTCAACGAGATATCGACATTCCTCGGCATGCTGTCAGACTATTATATTAAAGACAAGACGGAAGGTCTGCGTTTCGACGACGACGACGAGATGTAGACTGACACAATAAGCACATATAGACATGAACATTCTTGTAACAGGCGCCAACGGACAGCTGGGCAACGAAATCCAGACGGTGGCAAAGAAGTCAAAGGACAACTACATATTCACTGATGTCTGCGACGGATATAAGAAACTCGACATTACCGACCTCGACGCTATACGCCATGAGGTGAAGGACAACGACATCAAGTGCATCATCAACTGCGCCGCATGGACCAATGTGGATAAGGCAGAGACTGCAGGCGACATCGTGGAGACACTGAATGCCACGGCTCCCGAAAACCTCGCCATAGCGATGAAGGAGGTGGGAGGACTGCTCGTGCATATCTCTACGGACTATGTGTTCGGTGCAGAACCTTACAACACTCCTTGCAACGAGAGTCAGCAGGGCACTCCTACGGGCGTGTATGGCTTGACGAAGAAACATGGCGAGGAGAAGATTATCGCTACGGGCGCCAACCACATCATCATCCGCACGGCATGGCTTTACAGCGAGTATGGCAAGAACTTCCTCAAGACTATGCTCAACCTGACCGCCACCAAGCCGGAGTTGAAGGTTGTGTTCGACCAGTGTGGCACTCCGACTTATGCCGGCGACTTGGCGGAGACAATATTCCATATCGTGGAGAACCGCCTCTATGAAGACAACAGTGGTATCTACCACTACTCCAACGAGGGCGTGTGCAGTTGGTATGACTTCACCAAAGCCATAGCTGACTTGGCGGGCAACACCGAGTGCAACATACAACCTTGCCACAGCAACGAGTTTCCGAGCCCTGTCACACGACCTGCCTATAGCGTGCTCGACAAGACTAAGATCAAGACAACATTCAATATCACAATCCCCTATTGGACTGATTCGCTGAAGAAGTGCATGTCCAACATGAACGTATTATGAACCAGGAAATAGAAAGAAGACGCACCTTTGCCATCATCTCTCACCCTGACGCAGGTAAGACCACTCTGACGGAGAAATTCCTTCTCTTCGGTGGTCAGATACAGGTGGCTGGCGCAGTAAAGAGCAACAAGATACGCAAGACCGCGACATCCGACTGGATGGACATCGAGAAGCAGCGCGGTATATCGGTCAGCACCTCCGTGATGGAGTTTGACTATCATGACTATAAGGTCAATATCCTTGACACTCCAGGTCACCAGGACTTTGCGGAGGACACCTACCGCACACTGACTGCCGTGGACTCTGCCATCATTGTGGTGGACAGTGCCAAGGGTGTGGAGACGCAGACGAGAAAACTCATGGAGGTGTGCCGCATGCGCAACACTCCTGTGATGATCTTCGTCAACAAGATGGACCGTGAAGGTCGCGACCCGTTTGACTTGCTCGACGAGTTGGAGCAGGAACTGCAGATAAAGACTATCCCTCTGTCGTGGCCTATCAACCAGGGTATGCGCTTCAAGGGAGTATATAATATATATGAGAAGCAGCTCAATCTTTTCGTACCCGACAAACAGCGCGTGACGGAGAAGGTGGCAGTGGACATCGACTCTGAGGAACTTGACAAACAGGTGGGTGAGACTGATGCCGAGAAACTGCGTGAGGACCTGGAACTGGTCAGCGGTGTATATCCAGAATTCAATCTTGAGGACTATCGCAATGCTGAGGTAGCGCCCGTGTTCTTCGGTTCAGCTCTCAACAACTTCGGTGTGCAGGAACTTCTCGACTGCTTCGTGGAGATAGCGCCTTCACCAAGAGAGACTAAGGCTATGGAGCGCATGGTAAGCCCTGACGAGAACAAGTTTACGGGTTTCATATTCAAGATAACAGCCAACATCGACCCTAACCACCGCTCATGTATCGCCTTCTGCAAGGTGTGCTCAGGCAAGTTCGTGAGAAACCAGCCTTATCTGCATGTGCGTGAAAACAAGACCATACGTTTCTCTTCGCCCACACAGTTTATGGCACAGCGCAAGTCTACCATCGACGAAGCATGGGCTGGCGACATCGTAGGTCTGCCCGACAACGGCATATTCAAGATTGGTGACACGCTGACCGAGGGCGAGCAGTTGCATTTCCGCGGTCTGCCTTCATTCTCTCCTGAACTGTTCAAATATATCGAGAATGATGACCCTATGAAGGCAAAGCAGTTTCAGAAAGGTTTGGAGCAGTTGATGAACGAGGGTGTGGCACAGATGTTTGTCAATCAGTTCAACAACCGTCGCATCATCGGTACTGTAGGTCAGTTGCAGTTTGAGGTCATCCAGTATCGTCTAGAGAATGAATACAACGCCAAGTGCCGTTGGGAACCCGTACACCTCTACAAGGCTTGTTGGGTGGAGAGCGATGACGCTCAGGAACTCGACAGTTTCAAGAAACGAAAATATCAGTATATGGCGAAGGACAAAGACGGACGCGATGTCTTCCTCGCCGACTCCGGCTATGTGCTCTCCATGGCACAGCAGGACTTCGAGAATATCCGCTTCCACTTCACCAGCGACTTCTAAAATAGTAGGCGAAGCGTCCCCGCTTTGCCCCGCAAGCAAGAATAATAAGGGTGCAGCGAGGACGCAGCACCTACTAATACGCAAAAGAGCCGTTAATCCTCAGAGGACTAACGGCTCTTAAATTATAGTAATCTCAATCAATTTTATCTATCCACAGAGCGCATCAGCGTGCTGACTTAAACTCATCAAGGAAGCGCACATCGTTCTCAGAGAACATGCGCAGGTCGGATACGCGATACTTCAGGTTGGTGATTCTCTCCACACCCATACCGAAAGCATAACCTGTATAAACCTTGGAGTCTATGCCACAAGCCTCAAGCACGTTGGGGTCTACCATACCGCAACCGAGGATCTCCACCCAACCGGTGTGCTTGCAGAATCCACAACCCTCGCCGCCACAAATGTGACAAGAGATGTCCATCTCTGCTGAAGGTTCGGTGAATGGGAAATAGCTCGGGCGAAGACGTATCTTCGTGTCAGGACCAAACATCTCACGAGCGAATATCAGCAACGCCTGCTTAAGGTCTGTGAAGCTCACGTTTTTGTCAACATAGAGACCTTCCACCTGATGGAAGAAGCAGTGAGCACGGGCAGAGATAGCCTCATTGCGATACACACGACCCGGGCAAAGCACGCGGATTGGTGGCTTGTGAGTGCTAAGGTAGTGGCTCTGGTCATTTGATGTATGCGAACGGAGCAGAATATTCTTCGTAACGTCGAGGTTGCTCTTCTCCACGAAGAATGTGTCTTGCATATCGCGTGCAGGATGGTCAGCAGCGAAGTTGAGGTTGGTGAAGATATTCTGGTCATCGTCAATCTCAGGACCGCCAGCCAGAGTGAAGCCCATGCGCTGGAAGATGTCAATGATTTCATTCTTCACGATAGTGAGCGGATGGCGTGTACCCAGACCTATAGGATAAGATGTACGCGTGAGGTCGAGATCTTCCGTACCTGTCTCCACAGTGTCGAGTTGCTCGCGCAAGTCATTGATCTTGGTCTGCACGGCATTCTTCAACTCATTGATCTTTATACCTATCTCTTTCTTCTTGTCAGCTGCCACACCGCGGAATTCATCCATCAGTGCACTCATCTCGCCCTTCTTGCTGAGGAAGCGCAGGCGCAGTTGTTCAAGTTCTTCGGCATTGGTAGCCGTGAGAGTGTCCACTTCCTTGAGAAGTGCTGCTATCTTGTCAGAAATCATATTGCTAATATTATTTTATGCAAAGTTAGCAAATTCCATAGAAATAAGGAAACCAATCCAAAATAAAGTAGTAATTTTGTATAGATTTAATGTAATGAATCTGATGAAAAATCTTTTGTTTGCTGCGGTGTGCTACACCATCTGCTGCATATTCGCATTGTCGTCATGCAGTCTTGGCGGAAGAAAATCATCGCAAGACACACTCACCACTGACACTCTGACCAACGACTCCACTGCTGAGGACTCCGCGGAAAGGATTATCACAGAAACACCAATGCCTAAGGCTGCCGACGAATTGTTTGACGATTTCATATTCAACTTCGCGGCCAACAGAAAACTTCAGTTCAGCAGGATAACATTCCCTCTCACCGTCATCAACGGCAACAAGGCAAAGACTATGGGCAAGAACCAGTGGAAGATGGAGCATTTCTTCATGCGCCAGGACTACTACACGCTCATCTTTGACAATACGGCACAGGAGGAGGCTGCAAAGGACACAAGCATCAATCATGTCGTGGTGGAGAAGATATATCTTGACCGTAAGACTGTGAAGCAATACATCTTCAACCGCAAGCAAGGCGTATGGATGATGGACACTGTCAACACGACAAATTTCGCCAAGTCGCCTAATGCTTCGTTCCTGCATTTCTACAGCAAGTTCTCCACTGACGAGGACTTCCAGATAGAGAGTGTCAACGACCCTCTGCACTTCATAGGTCCCGACCCTGACAATGACTTCGACACCATGGACGGCATACTCTTGCCTGAGCAGTGGCCTTCGTTTGCTCCTCCCCTACCCCAGAAGATGATTTACAACATCATCTACCAGAAACAGGGAAGAGGTTCCAACAAGAAGATATTCATTATCCGCGGCATTGCCAACGGCATCGAGACCGAACTGACATTCAAGCGCAAAGGCGGCGAATGGAAAGTCACCGAACTGCATATGTAACACCACGCGTCACACCAACAACCGGCACACCACTATGATTGACAAGGAAAACTACAGTCTTCTGAAGCACAACACATTTGGCATAGAGGCCAAATGCAGACGCTATGTAGAGTTTGCGACTATAGAAGAAGCAGTCAAAGAACTTCCCTCTATCAGCAAGGATGACTATATTATAATAGGTGGTGGCAGCAATGTGCTGTTTACAAAGGATTATGACGGCACGGTGGTGCGTTCGGGTATAATGGGTATCGAGGAACACGTGTCTGACGACCATGTCATCATCAGATGCGGAAGTGGCGAAAACTGGGACGGCATTGTGGCTTACTGTGTAGGCAAGAACTACTACGGAGCAGAAAACCTGTCGCTCATACCGGGAGATGCCGGCGCCTCAGCCGTGCAAAACATCGGTGCTTACGGAGCGGAGGTGAAAGACTTGATAGAAACGGTGGAAGCCGTGGAGATAGCCACAGGCAAACTTGTGAGCTTCACCAATACCGACTGCCAGTATGCCTATCGCCATAGCCGATTTAAGACAGAGTGGAAGAACAAGTTCTTCATCACTCATGTGAACTATCGGTTGTCACTCCACTTTACCCCCAACATGGACTACGGCAACATCCGCAAGACATTGGAGGAGAAAGGCATCATCCATCCCACGGCATCGCAGGTGCGCGACACCGTGATAGAGATACGCCGTGCAAAGTTGCCTGACCCAGAGATACAGGGTAATGCTGGCTCGTTCTTCATGAACCCCATTGTCGACATGAACGTATATGAGCATCTCGCCTCTCTCTATGAGAATATGCCCCACTACCCTGTGGGCGACAACAAGGAAAAGATACCCGCAGGATGGCTTATCGAACAATGTGGATGGAAGGGAAAGTCTCTCGGCAAGGCCGGAGTGCACAACAAGCAGGCGCTGGTGTTAGTCAACAGAGGAGGAGCCTCAGGCAATGACATCGTCACCCTATGCGAAACTATACGACATGACGTGAAGGAAAAGTTTGGCATCGACATCCGACCGGAAGTGAACATCATCTAAACAGAAATAAGACATCATCTAAACAGAAATAAGACATCATCTAAACAGAAATAAGACATCATCTGAACAGGAATACAACATCATATGAAAGAGGCATGACAAACAATCTGCTGAAAGTAAAGACTCCTGAGGCGACACTCGCCGACCTGCCCGACTACATCGGTCCTGACCGTCCGCGACTGCGCTTCCTCGGCACAGGCACATCTGCCGGCGTACCCATCCTCGGGTGCCAATGCGAGGTGTGCAAGAGCAAAGACCCTCGCGACAGGCGATTTCGCACTGCTGCTCTGCTCGAGACCAAGGAGGCACGCATACTCATCGATGCCGGTCCCGACATACGCCAGCAGTTGATGCCTCTCGACTTCTATCCCCTTGATGCCGTATTGCTCACGCATATCCACTATGACCATGTGGGAGGCCTTGACGACCTGCGCGGTTTCTGCGTGTTTGGCGATCAAAACATCTATGCCGACAAGAATACCGTCGACGGTCTGCATCGCCAACTGCCCTATTGTTTTGCAGAGAAACTATATCCCGGTGTACCGCTTCTGCAACTTCATGAGATAGAGGCTGGCAAGGCATTCCGTATTAAAGACACGGAGATTATTCCCTTTGAGGTGATGCATGGCAAACTGCCAATCCTGGCTTATAGGATAGGCAATATGGCTTACATCACTGACATGAAGACCATAGACGACAGCCAGTTGCAGTATCTCGATGGCATAGAGACTCTTGTGGTAAATGCTCTAAGATGGACAAAGACGCATCACAGCCACATGTTGGTGGACGATGCCATAGCCTTTGCAAGAAAGGTAAAGGCGAAGCAAACCTATCTGATACATGTCACCCACCACATAGGACTGTATGACGATGCCGAGGCAAAATTGCCTGACGACATACATCTCGCCTATGACGGACTGGTCATTGACATATAATTAACAACGTAGATATAGCGTAAACTGACGCACTTGCATCAGTTTACGCTATATGCCAACTCTTCCTTGGAGTCAATGAAACTCACCAGTTTATGATTCACATTTACTCCCTTTGACTTAGCACGAAGCATCACCGTATTCTTATATTCCGGATAGTACACACTAAAGAACAAAGGCACCGTACCTTCATTGGCTTCAAGTACCGTCGTGAGGTCATCGACAAGTTCCTCGGTGAGTTTGTCTGACTTCAGCGAGATGGTAAACTTGTCTATGCATTTCTCCTTTATGTCCGACATGTAACTCACGCTACCCAATCGAAACTCATAGTATTTGCTCGTAGGGAAGCGTTTCTTGCACGTTGCCTTTATATATAAGGTGACGCCTACTACAAAGTAGCCGCTCCACATGCCCCAGTCGTCAAATACTGCCACCTCTCCCGAACCGCTATAGTCCTCGAGCGTCACTATGCCATAAGGTTTGCCTGTCTTTGTCGTACCCGTACGCACGGCAGACACGATGCCGCCAAACACGATGCTGTCCTTCTGCGACAGTGCCTCCTTATCCTCCAGTTCGGTAGTGACAGTGTTGCACATCTTGTCCAATATAAAACTGTAGTCATCAAGCGGATGGGCAGAGAGATAGATGCCCACGAGGTCGCGCTCGCGGTTGAGGAGTTCGATGGAACTCAGTTTGGTGTAGTTCTTCGGCACAGGCGGTTTGCCGACAGTCTCATTGAAACCGTCAAAACCAAAGAGTGACGACTGAGCCTCTGCCAAGGCATTCTGATAGTTCTGTCCGAAGCGTGTCAGCGTGTCAAGGAACTTGTCGCCCTGATTGTTGACCACCTCCATATACTGTTCGCGGGCAAGACCAAAACTGTCAAAGGCGCCACTCAGCACAAGCGACTCATAGCAACGGCGGTTCACCTGCGAGAAACTCACTCTCTGGGCAAAGTCATATATATCCTTATAAGGTCCGTTCTTCTGCCTCTCCTCAATGATAGCTTCGGCTGCAGCCTCACCCATACCCTTTATGGCAGCAAGACCAAATCGCACCTCTCCCTTCTTGTTCACACCGAAGTTGGAGAAACTCTCGTTGACATCAGGACCCAGCGCCTTTATGCCGAGCGAATTGCACTCGTCCATGAGTTTCTTTATTTCCTTGATATCGTTCTTGCGCCTTGTCATGATGGCGGCCATAAACTCGGCAGGATAGTGAGCCTTGAGATATGCCGTCTGGTATGCCACCCATGAATAGCAGGCGGCATGCGACTTGTTGAAGGCATACGAAGCAAACTTTTCCCAGTCCGCCCATATCTTCTCCAGTATCTTAGGGTCATGTCCGTTGCTCTTGCCACCCTCGATAAACTTAGGTTTCATGGCGTCAACGATATCCTTCTTCTTCTTACCCATCGCCTTACGCAGGGCATCGCTCTCACCACGGGTGAAGTTTGCCAACTGTCGCGACAGGAGCATCACCTGCTCCTGATAGACCGTGATACCGTAAGTGTCCTTGAGGTATTTCTCCATGCAAGGGATATCATATGTGATAGGCTCCTTGCCGTTCTTTCGCTTGATAAACGACGGTATGTAGTCCATAGGTCCCGGACGATAGAGGGCATTCATGGCTATGAGGTCCTCGAAGACTGTAGGATGCAGTTCCTTGAGATATTTCTGCATACCGGGTGACTCAAACTGGAATGTACCGATGGTCTGTCCCTTCTGATACAACTGATATGTCAGTTCGTCGTCAATAGGAATATTGTCGAGGTCTATCTCCACGCCTTGTGTCTGCTTGATAATCTTCACCGCCTCCTTCTGCTCCGAGAGAGTTTTGAGTCCGAGGAAGTCCATCTTGATAAGACCTGTAGACTCGATGACATGACCGTCATATTGCGTCACGGCAGTCTTCAGTCCGGGGAAGTCAGGGTCGTCGGCAGTAGACACAGGCACATGGTCGGAGATAGGGTCACGGCAGATGATAAATCCACAGGCGTGGATACCCGTACCGCGCACCGTACCCTCAAGCATACGCGCATATTTTATGGTGTTGCTCTCGCGTGGGTCGGCACTTGTCTCTGCATCACGCAACTCCGGCACAGTCTTCACCACATTCGTGAGGTTCATCTTCAGTCCGTCTGGCAAGCGGTCAGGTATGGCCTTGCACCATCCGTTGGAAATCTCCAGTGGCACATTCTCCACACGTGCCACGTCTCGGAGCACGTTCTTCGTCGCCATAGTACTGTAGGTGATGATATGCGCACAGTTCTCCTTGCCATATTTGTCCATCACCCACTGCAGCACCTTGCCACGACCGTCATCGTCGAAGTCGGTATCGATATCAGGCAAGGACACACGGTCAGGATTGAGGAAACGCTCAAACAGCAAGTCATATTTCAGAGGGTCTATCTTTGTTATACCCAAGCAGTATGCCACCACCGAACCGGCTGCCGAACCACGACCAGGACCTACCCACACGCCAAGTTGCTGACGTGCAGAGTTGATGAAGTCCTGCACGATGAGGAAGTAGCCTGGGAAACCCATGGTCTTCATGATGTGCAACTCAAATCGTATGCGGTCCTCCACCTCTTCGGGTATGCCGTATGTACCTTTTATAAGTGTATCTGCCGTCAGATTGTCAGGAGTGCCCGAACCGTATATGCGCTGCGCACCTTCGTAGGCGAGTTTTGCCAGATAGTCAGCCTCAAACTTGATGCGGTATATCTTGTCGTAGCCACCGAGTTTCTTTATCTTCTTCTGTCCGTCCTCTTCAGGCAACTGGTTTTCTCCGTTCTCGTCACAGGTAAACTCCTTGAAGAGGTCCTCCTCACTAAACTTCTGTCGCCACTGCTCCTCAGTACCGAAGTCTTCGGGTATTGGGAAGAAAGGCATGATAGGGTCACTCTCTATGTTGTAGGTTTCCACCTTGTCGAGAATCTCGCAGGTGTTGCTCAGCGCCTCAGGAATGTCAGAGAAGATGTCATTCATCTCCTGACGCGTCTTAAACCATTCCTGCTTGGAATAGAGCATACGCGTAGGGTCGTCGAGACTCTTACCCGTGTTGAGGCAGAGCAGATGGTCATGAGCCTCTGCCGTCTCCTCATCAAGGAAGTGGCAGTCATTGGTGCACACCAACTTAATACCGTATTCGCGCGCCAACTCGATGATTATCTTGTTAGCACGTTGCTGCAGAGGATATGTCTCGCGGTTAGCTCTCTGGTTAGGATTCTTCACCTCATGTCGCTGCAACTCCAGATAATAGTCGTCACCCCAAAGTCGCTTGTGCCACTCTATGGCCTCACGTGCACCCTCTATATCATCGCGAAGAATCTTGGCCGGCACCTCTCCTGCTATACAGGCAGAGCACACGATGAGTCCCTCATGAAATTGCTCAAGGTCAGCACGGTCCGTACGCGGACGACCATAGAAACCGTCAGTCCATGCACGTGATACGAGTTTTATCAGGTTACGGTATCCTGTCTCGTTCTTCGCCAGCACTATCAGGTGATAACCGCCACGGTCACCCTTGTCTTTATCCCTTAAATCCTTACTTCGACGTGCCACATACATCTCGCATCCAAAGATAGGTTTGAAGGGTTCGAGTCCCTCCTTCTTCCTGCCTTTATTTATCTTGTTGCAGTAATCGAAGAGTTCCTTGATGCCAAACATATTGCCGTGGTCGGTGAGCGCCATACCGCGCATACCGTCAGCCACAGCCTTGTCTACCATCTTGCCGATGGGCGACTGACCGTCAAGGATAGAATAATAAGAGTGGACGTGCAGGTGTATGTAGTCTTCCATGTGTGTGTAAGAAACGTATAAGTCTTGCGAAATTACTCTTTTATTGCCACACTGCCAAAAGATTAATTCATAATTGTTGCAGAGATTAAAAAAATATGACTATCTTTGCAGAGATAAGCAATATAACTCAATGTCAAAAAAGATAGAGAAGCTCAAAAAGCTTAAAAAGATACGCCTTCACCGTGAAGGCACCGACACATTGGTATGGGGAGCAATAGTCATCATCTCCGTAGCATTGTTGTTGTGGCGATGCCTTGACAACCATTTGCCATTCTGGATATTCGTCGTAATATTCGGCATATGCTACTGTGTGGTAATCAACTTCTTCCGTTGTCCTAAGCGCACATTCCCCAGCGAGAACACTGACAACATCGTAGTGGCTCCCGCCGACGGAAGGATTGTCGTCGTGGAGGAAGTGGAAGAGACCGAATACTTCCATGACCGCAGGATTATGGTGAGCATCTTCATGAGTCTGTTCAATGTGCACGCCAACTGGTTTCCTGTTGACGGCAAGGTGTTGTCGGTGAAGCATCACAACGGCAACTTCCACAAGGCATGGCTGCCAAAGGCAAGTACCGAGAACGAGCATGCCGACGTGCTCATAGAGGCTGACAACGGCGAGCGCATACTCTGCCGACAGATTGCGGGAGCCATGGCACGCCGCATCGTCACCTATGCCAAGGAAGAGGAATATTGCTTCATCGACGAGCATCTCGGATTTATAAAGTTCGGATCACGAGTGGATCTCTTCCTGCCATTGGGCACGGAGATATGTGTCTCTATGGGACAGTCGACCACCGGCGACCAAACAATCATAGCAAAACTGAAATGAAATCACAGTTTCCCAACACCGTCACCGCATGCAACCTCATCTGCGGATGCATAGCGGTAGTATTTGCCCTTAAGTCTGATGCCTCCACTGCCCTGTTGTTTATAATACTGGGGGCGGTATTCGACTTCGGTGACGGACTGTCTGCCCGCGCACTGAAGGTGTCATCGCCCATTGGCAAGGAACTCGACTCTCTCGCCGACGACATCACATTCGGCTTCGCTCCTTCGGCGATAGTATTCAATGAACTCACCGTGCTTGACTATCCTGCATTCTTATTGAGACTGGCACCTTACATCCCCTATCTGGCATTCATCATGGCGGCATTCTCTGCGGCACGTTTGGCTAAGTTTAATCTCGACGAGCGCCAGACGACATCCTTCATCGGACTGCCCACACCTGCCAACGCACTCTTCTGGGGTTCGCTCATCGTGGGCTGGCATTCTTATTTCGAGAACATGGGGTGGGCACCTGTTGTAATATTGCTCATGACATTCGTCAGCAGTTACCTTCTGGTATGTGAAATGCCGATGTTCGCTTTGAAGTTTAAGCACTGGGGATGGAGTGACAGCGGCAACAAGGTGAAATACTGCTTCATAGCCTTCAGCGTGATAGTCTTTATTGCCTTTTTAGTAAGTGGAATGGCAGTAAGGAGCATTGCCCTGATCATCTTGGCATACCTTTTGGTATCATTCATAATGTGGCGTAAAAGCAACCGCCAGTAATAGTTATGATAATCTTAAAAGCACTTTTGCTCATCTTTATCTTCGCCATATTCGTGGCGGCATTCTTTGTGTTTACTGTCATCAGTAACATCCGTTCATTACTCAACCTCCGCAAGAAGACTTCTGCCGGCAGTGAAGCCTCATCACGCAGTTACTCCTCACATAGCAGTACCGACAGCGGTAATGCCCACGTCTATAACACCTCGTCGAAGCGCAAGGGAAAGATCATTCCCGAGGACGAAGGCGAATATGTAGACTTTGAAGAAATCAAGTGATATTGTTGTCACATAAAGAAACTTTCCATATCTTTGCAATATGGAAAGGAGAATTATAGCATACAAGCATTACTTCAGTGAGTTTGTCAACTCTCTGAAAGCGGATGAACAAAAGAAACTCCGCTATGTGCTTGATATGCTAAAAATGAACAATCGCATAAGCGCAAAGTTCGTAAAACCAATCAAGGACGGTCTATATGAATTGAGAACTGAATACAATAGCAATACATATAGAGTATTCTTCATATTTGACGAGGGAAACATAGTGATTCTCTTCAACGGTTTTCAGAAGAAGACTCAAAAGACACCCAAGAATGAGATAGAGAAGGCACTACGATTAAAAAAGGAATATTATGAAGCTAAAGGAAATAAATAATAATCTTTATGATGTTGATGCATGGCTTAATGAGACATGCGGTCAAGAGGGTACACCCGAGCGCGAGGCTTTCCGTAAAGAAGCCGAAACCTATTGTGTCGGACAAATTATTCATGATGCCCGTAAGGAGGGAAAACTCACCCAATCAGAGTTGGCCACCAAGATAGGCACCAACAAAGCTTACATTTCCAAGATTGAAAATGGTCTTATAGAACCAGGTGCAGGGCTTTTCTTCCGCATTATTGACGCATTAGGTATGCGATGGGAAATCGTCAAACCTATAGTTTGACCTGATTTCTCTCTCTCATCTCGCTGACGACTTGCGTGAGTAGTCGGCAGGTGATATGCCGTAGGCTTTCTGGAAACATTTCGAGAAATAGCTTGAATTGGAATAGCCCACCATATACATCACCTCGCTCACCGAGAACTTACCCTCACGCAACAGCGATGCAGCCTGTTGCATTCTTATATGACGGATAAACTCCACTGGAGTCTTGCCCGTCATTTGTTTTACCTTGCGATAGAGCAACTTTGACCCTAAGCCAAGCGTCTCCTGCAGACTCGTCACATTGAAGTCGGAGTCGGCGATATGCTCTTCCACTGCCGCTATTATCTTTGCAAACAAGCGCGCATCCTGACTGTCGGGTTCTGCCTGCACAGTCTTCTCATCCTCATCCTTTTTCACTTTCACCATAGGAGTATTGAATGCCAATCTCACTGTCAGCGACTTTCTGTCAGTCGTGGCAGTCACTCCTATGCCGTCAGCATCGGCAAACTCCTTGGCATAAGCCAGGGCATCAAACCGCACCTCATTGTTGTCAGCATGAGCCATTGATGTGAAGTAGCGGTTGAATATCAATGGCAACTCTGTTTCCCCCACACTTATTCCCGGCACAGTCACACTCACTATGGTGTGCTGCTTTTCCACCTCCACATTGACCGTCGGCTGGATATTTCCGGCATGGTCAATGGCAAACTCCAACAATCTTTCTGCCATAGCCTGCATGCGGGCAATATCCGTCTCCACATATACTGACGGCACATCCGTGTGGAATCCTACCATTATGGATCTGCCGTGACCGTAACGTCCGTCGGAAACGACACGACGCCAGAAGTCCACTATGTCCACGCGCACCTTCTCTACCACACGTTTCTCCGTCTGGCTGCCCGTCTGCACATCCAGGCATTCGCTCACAAGTCTATTGATGTCCACCACGTCGCGGCGCATCTGCTCGAGACTACTGTTGCGTGCCGCGTCAGTCTCGCCATGGAGCATCGTCAGCACCGAGGCGAAGATGCGGCTGAGCGGTGTTTTAATCTCATATGAAAGGTTTTCGAAGAATGTCTGACGCGACAGCGATTCGCCCAGCACCCGTTCTTTGGCTGCCCGCTCCTCCTTGAGTCGGCTTCTGATGATATAGAATTTCACGCCCCACCACAGCAAGCCAGCAATGATGAGCATATAGACGAGTTTCATCCACATGGACAGATACCATGGCGGAAGTATCCTCACATTGAGCGTATACACATCATGCGCTCCCGCCACATCGCCTCCGGCAGGGCGCAGATGAAGTCTGTAATGTCCTGGAGGCAGAGAGTTGTAGTTTATCTTCATGTCCGTGGCATCCATATATTGCCATGTACGGTCTACTCCTTCGAGCATATATGCATACAGACGCGGTGGCACTCCCTGCGTAGGCATGTCTGTGAAAAGGAAGTCGAGATTGTTTTGGTGATGACCCAATGTTATTTCCGACACAAAGGGAGCACCTCCATCTTCAGGCACGAAGTCCTTGCCGTCCACCTCTATGGAGGACAGCATCAGCGTGCGGCGCGTCTTGGAGACGCGCGTAGAAGACGCAGGCAACGAGAGTATGCAGTCATTGCCACCGAGTATGACATTGTGTGTCAGTTTGTCATAATAGATGGCAAGGGGTGTAAAAGTCTTCACGGCAAAGCAGTCGGTAGAGCCGTCGCGGCTTATCACCGTGCATTGTCTGCCGCTAAATGCCCATATGTCGCCCTCCACATCAGCCAGCATAGACACACCGCCACCTGCCGAACCAGCCACGCTGACCGTCAAGTCATGCTTCCTGTCCATACCATAGCGGTGCACTTTGTCATCCATCGCCGCCCATATGTTGCCTCTATGGTCAGCGACGATATAGTTGACGCGTGTGTCGGCAGACGTCATATGGCTCACCTTCATCGTCCGCGTGTCAATGCAGTCAAGACCATGGTCATAGAGACATGCCCATATGCGCCCTTTGCCGTCGCGAGCCAATTGCCACACGTGCAGTCCCTGCAGTTCCTTTATCATATGTTGGTCAGCCACCACCGTGCCACTTGCGTCATGCAACTTAGCCTTGCCTATCACGAATACGCCACCCATATAGGATGCTATCCAGTAGCGCCCCTGTCCGTCGTCCACGATGTCGTAAGCCCACGAAGTGGTATAGCGACCCGTGGCATCAGTCACGATGACATTCTTAAACTGTCGTGTCGTCGGGTCATATATGTTGATGCCATGGTCGGTGCATACGAGCAGATGACCGTCATTGTCGTTGACGATGCGGCGCACGCGGTTATGTGACAATGGATACTGCGGTGAGTTGAATCTATACCATGCCGAAGCCTGTGCGGCGTCATTACCCCGCCCTATCAAGCCGTTGCACTTTATAAGTCCGTTGCTGCCTCCTATCCATATCGTGCCGTCCTTATGGCGGAAGATGCTGTAGATGGTGTTGCCGTCGCCATTGCCAGTAATGTCGGCAAGAGGCACCTTCCTGTTGAGTCTGCCATTGAGCAGCATTGACAAGCCCTTGTCAGTACCAGCCCAAAGGTTGCCCCATCGGTCGGAAAGCAGCGACCACACTATGTTGTTGGCTATCGTACGGTTCTCTCTCGAGTCATGGGTGGCATGGCTCAAGGAGTGAGACTTTGGCGAATAAGTGTAAAGTCCATTATCAGTACCGATATACACCACACCGCCACCCGCCGCGAACGACTTCACGGAGTTGCCCTGCAATGCTGGCACAGCCATAAGACGCGCCCCGTCAAAGGCATACATCGCACCTTCCGTGCCCACCCACACGCAATGGTTTTTGGCATCATCACATAGGGCATTCACAAGAGCCTTCCTATTTTCGGGCATTGCCACGGCATGCATCTTCCCACCATGGCCTATGACAGTCAGTCCGGCTATCGTACCGACAAGCAACTGCTTCTTCTGCACAAGCAGGCAGTAGACATTATGGAGATTCTTTCCCACGGGTTGGATGTCGAGCGACTTGGTGTTCATGCGAAAGAGGCCTTCTGCCGAACCAATCCACACATCGCCTTGCCACATCGCCAATGCCCTCACCTCAGTAAGGTTTTTCTTTGGTGCATCAAGATAGCGACCGAGGCGGATGTCATATATCTGCACGCCATTGTCAGTGCCGAGATATATCAAGTCATCGTCTACACACAGTGAATATATGCGCACTCCCTGCGACGCTCCTTGAGCGAAGCGTGCCACGGCACGGTAGCCGTCATAGGAGTAGAGTCCACGTTCGGTGCCGAGCCACATCATGCCATATTTGTCCTGCGCCACAGCGCTCACGGCAGATGCATCATCGATGTCGACATTAATGAATTGCCGACCTTCTGCCTGCAGTGTCTGCGGGAGGGTGAGGCACAGGGTGCATATATATATAATAATGTGTAGGATTTGTTTCATCGTCAGTACTATCAGATATGGTCTTCCGTGCAAAGATAAAGAAAATATCTTAGGCACGTAATTATTTGCTGCGTTTTTTGTGACTTAGGAGGTGCAGCGCCCTCGCTGTACCATCTCAAGAGAGCAGAACTCCTGCGCGAGTGGTACGGCGAGGGCGCCGTACCTCCTATGATTACCATCAGCTTGCCGAAGGGTACAGCGAGGACGCAGCACCTACTACGAAATCCATTCTATAGGAGGCGAAGCGTCCTCGCTTTGCCCATAGATTCGATTACCAGCAAGGTTAACTGAAAGTTATGTTCCAAACTATGGAACTTATATTCCAAACTTTGGAACTTGTATTCCAAACTATGGAACTTATGTTCCAAACTTTGGAACATAGATTTTAGTTAGTTTCGCAGGTAATTACTGTTGACTGCGCAGGAAATTGCAGTTAGTCACATATGTTTTTTTATGTTTTTGTATATTAGTAACACACAACCCTTGAGGGCATGTCCGATTTATTGCTTTCACACAACAAATTAGCCAAATATTGCTATATATCAAGAGAAAAGGCGCAATTTGTCCGATTTGTTTCGTCATTTGTCCAATTTCTAAAAACTGATTTATATCAATTCCAATAAATTTGCAAACGACTAAAAACCTACGTCGCGACAAGATGTGCAATCGTTAGCATCAAGAGAGAAGACCGTTTGCACCGAAAGAGGAAAATCAAATTACCTAAATATAAAAACCGATATGAATCAGACATTATCTTATTGCATCAAGGGCAAGATGGCGCTATTGCTATTTTGCATGATGGCATTGTTCAGCATGTCGGCATCGGCACAAAACATCACCATCAAGGGTGTGGTAACCGACGCCGCAACGAAAGAACCGCTCATGGGCGCCACCGTCATGGCCGCAGAAGGCAAGACAGGCGCTGTGACCGATCTTGACGGCAACTACTCTATGACTGTTGCCCAGTCTACAAAACAACTCATCGTGTCATATATAGGATACACGAGCAAGACCGTGGCCGTGAAGGGCACAGTCATCGACGTGGCTCTCGACTCTGACGACAACCAACTCAACGAGGTCGTGGTCGTGGGTTACGGTACGGCACGCAAGAGCGACCTTACGGGTAGTGTGGCTACCATCAGTTCGAAGGACTTCAACAAGGGACTCGTCTCTTCTCCCGAGCAACTTATCAATGGTAAGGTGTCGGGTGTGCAGATCATGTCAAACTCAGGTTCGGCATCGGCAGGTAGCACTATCCGCGTGCGTGGAGGTGCTTCGCTCAATGCCAGCAACGACCCTCTGATCGTGCTCGACGGTGTGCCATTGGAGCAGGGAGGTATCTCAGGTAACTCAAGCAACTTCCTGAGCATGATCAACCCCTCAGATATCGAGAGCATGACAGTGCTCAAGGATGCTTCCTCCACTGCCATCTATGGTTCGCGCGCATCCAATGGTGTCATCATCATCACCACGAAGAAAGGTCAGCAGGGCGGACTGAAGATCAACTTCAACACCACCAACAGCGTGCAGACTCGTGCGCAGATGGTAAAGATGCTCGGCTATGATGATTTCGTAAATG
>CAVKNF010000025.1:0-20568 GCA_963657415.1 bacterium
ATCATGATGTCGGGATGCACCTCCCTGGCCTGCGCGAAGATGTTCTCCAATGAAGTGTCACACATGGCAATGAGATTGTCAGACATCTCCTCTAAAAGTTCGCCCCTGCGGTCGAGCAGTCGGTCGGCACGCATCTTTAACTGGTGCAGACTCTCCTCGCCGCTCACATAGAGTATGCGCTTGTCCTTGAGTTTCAGCGCTGTCTGTAGCACGAGTGTACTCTTGCCGATACCCGGTTCGCCACCCAACAGGATGATGCTGCCTTTCACCAGTCCACCTCCCAGCACGCGGTTGAGTTCGGCATCATGCATATCAATGCGCGGGTCATCCTTTCCCGTGACCGAGCGCAGGGGAAGCGAAGAACCTCCGCTCGCGGATGCCTGCGACATCACGCCCTGGCGTATGCTCTGGGCCGCCGAGCGTGCAGCCTGCGAACCCGTCAACGTGGGTGCCACGCGTATCTCCTTGAAAGTGTTCCACTGGTTGCAGGCAGGACATTTGCCCAACCATTTTGACGATTCCTGTCCGCAATTGGAGCAGACATACATAGTCTTGTCTTTTGCCATCGCTTTCTATTGTCCCCGCATGATAAGCACACGCTATGGACATTACTTTTTAATTTTCCACAAAAGTATAAAGAATATTTCTCATTGCAAAAAAGAATTGTTACTTTTGCTGATAGTAAGAACTAGCACATTATATAAATATGTATAGAAACCTCTTAGCCTTCATCGCCCTTTGCCTGCTCGCCATCTCATGTGGCGGAGCATCAGACAAGGACGCGAAGAAGGGCACGAAGTCGGCAAACCACAAGGCTGACATGCGCATAGCCGTGATGCCCACGCTTGACGCACTGCCTTACTATATAGCCAAGGAGCGAGGACTCTTTGAAAAGGAACATCTCGACGTGGCGCTTGTGCCGTTTACAGCCCACATGGATATAGACACAGCCCTGGTGGGAGGAAGCGTCGACATGGCGTTCACCGATATCATAAGGACTGAACATCTCATGGCTACGAAGAAAGCGAAATTGCATTATCTCACCGCCACCGAATTGCATTGGGACTTGATAACCAATCGCTTGGCGCGTATTAATCGCCTGGAGCAGTTTGGTGACAAGATGGTGGCTATGACGCGACTCTCTGCCACAGAGTGGCTTACGAACAAGACATTTGATGATGTTAAGACAAAGGCGCAGGTCTATGGCGTGCAGATAAACGACATAGACGTACGCCTGAAGATGCTTCTCAACAATGAGATGGATGCCGAGTGGTTGCCCGAACCGCAAGCCACCATGGCTCTTGCGGCAGGACACAAGAAGGTGCTCGACAGCGATAAATACAAGATGAAGTTTGGCGTGATTGCCGTGAGGGACTCGAAGACTCGTGACGCAAAGATGGAAGACAAACTGAAGAAAATATATTCCATGGCATGCGACTCCATCAATCGCAATGGAGTGAAGGCTTACGCCAATGTGATAGCGAAATATTGTCATGTGGACGAAGAGGTGGCTGCAAAGGTGCCACAGCGCACATACACACATGCCGAACAGCCGCGTGAGGAGGCACTCACGCTGGCAAAACAATATAAGAGAAGATGAGCGAAGACTTGGCAAAGATAGGTAGCGCCATTGTGGCAGGCAGTCTGGGCGAGGCTCTGGACTTGTTGCGCGAGGTAGCCATGCGGGAGAAGAGTAATAATCTCCTGCAGAGCATAGATGCTATGGCTGCAACATACAGTTATATGAAACTCTTTATGCTCAATTCTGCCGAGGATGCCAGCCGTGGCGAGATATATGACAATCTGCGCAAGGGGGCTTACGAGACATTGGCTATGTTGCGCTCGATGACATTCATACAAGCCAACGCCACTCTTGGCGGCGCATATAGATATTCGCAGACTCATCCTATAGACTTGCAAGAGGCTCGTGGGAAGTTGGAAAGACTGGCGCAAGACCTTGCGATAAGCGCCTTGTCAGGAGCTGACGACAGCAAGACGAAAGACATACAGCAGCAACTCTTCGACTGCCGTCAGAGCGTGTTTAATGCACTTGTATTGCCTTACCCATTGTCGCAGAGCAAGGTGCAGGCGCTGGAGGAAATGCTTCTTTCTCCATATGCAGACCCAACAAACGGAAGAATTATCATAAGTGCCTTGCTGTTAGCACAATATTTCGTTTTCGATATACAAAGATTTAAACTCTTTGCTGACGTTTATTGTTCTTCGTCCAACGACGAATTGCGTCAATATGCGCTTGTGGCTATGGCTCTCGGCAGACCGGGAAGCAAGTCGGGTGAGATGTATAGGAAAGAACTCGACGGCATATTCCAACGTATGGCGGAACAGCCTAATGCCAAGGAAGACTTGGCGGAACTGCAGATGCAACTCCTGCTCTGTCTCGACACCGAAAAGACCGGCAAGACCATAGAAAAGGAGATTATGCCCACGCTGAAAGAGAGCGCAAAAGCCATCAACAGCCAGAAGACCGACAAGGAGATGCTCGACGAACTGTTGCGACCGGATATCGACGACCAGAGAATGGAGAAGGTGGAGAAAAGTGTGGAGCGCATAAGGGAGATGCAGAAGTCTGGTGCCGACATATTCTTCGGCGGCTTTGCACAGGCCAAGCGTTTCTCGTTCTTCTATACCCTTATGAACTGGTTTATGCCATTCTATGCAGAGCATCCGCAGATAGCAAGTCTCAACATAGGCACAGTGTCAAGGGATGCCATCGGCACGCTCATCAATTCGCAACCATTCTGCAACTCCGACAAATACAGTTTCCTGCTGGCATTCTCTGCCGTGTCATCGCAATTGCCCAAGGAGGTGATGGAGGTAATAGCAAGGGGCGAGACAATAGCCTCGGAACTGAAAAGCAAGTTGCCTGAAGGGTCTTCATTCCTGCGACTGATATATCTGCAGGACCTCTATAGATTTCACAAACTCTTTTCCAACAAGACTGACTTCCACGACCCGTTCGCCTCTGACATGAGTGTGACATTCTTCAACTGGGACAAGATGGTGGGTTTCATGGTAGACTCCGGCTATCCCCTCAAGATAGCACGTCAATTGCTTCACCGCAACTGCTTTGAGGCTCTGGATATATTGTTGGATAAATACAAGAACGAGCTTGATATATCATGGTTGAAAACCAAAGCATTATCAGAATATAAGCAAAACCGCTACCGCTCCTCGCTCTATTGGTTTGAGCGGGCGCAGATGATAGAGCCCGGCAACCTCCTGCTGATAAAGAGGATGGCTGATGCAGCCTATAAGGCAGAGGATTTCGGCAAGGCTGCAAAACTCTATGACGAATACATCTCGGGCACGACAGACTCTGACAATGCCGAAGATGAAAGTTATAGACTTGCCCTCTGCTATATGAAGACCGACAAGGCGGACAAGGCGCGCGAGATACTCTTCCGTCTATATTTCAATCATGAGGACGACAATCGCTATAAGGCGAGTTTGGCACGCATCCATGTGATGAATGCCGACTATGAAAAGGCCATTGCCATGTATGCCAATATTGCCGATGGAGAACTCGAGATGAATGATCAGGTGCTCAGAGCCACGGCTTATTGGATGTCAGGCAAGAAGCGCGAGGCGCTGGCAGAATACCGCAAGTGCGTGGCCGACTCCAACCTCTCGTCATCAGACCTCTATGGCCTCATGACGAGCGAACGCATCAAATGTGGTTTTGCCCTCAATGACACTGACATGCATATACTTGTTGACACTATATACGACAAGACAATTGACTGATATACACTTTTATATATAATATGGAGCCTATGCAGAAGTATGCAGAATATATCACCCAAATAGAAATCGACTCGCTGTGGTCGGGGGTGAAGCACATCCGTTGGAATCTCAACCGCCAGGTAAACATCCTGAGCGGTATTAATGGAGTGGGGAAGAGCACCATATTGAATAAGGTGGTGCGCGGATTGGCACAGGGAGGCGAGTTTCCCAGCCATATGCTCAAGGGCGTGAGACTGAAGGTAGTGCCCGAAGATGCGAAATGGATACGCTATGACTTGATACACTCATTTGACCGTCCGCTGCTCAATCGCGACATGGTGACCAAGATGGACATATCACTCACCACCGAACTTGACTGGCAGATATTCCAACTGCAGCGCAAGTATCTTGACTATCAGGTGAATATCGGCAACAGGATAATCTCCGTATTGCAGAGTGGCGATGCGGACGCTGCGCAGAAAGCGAGCGAGATATCACGCCCGAAGACCCTGTTTCAAAATCTTATAGACGAGTTCTTCTCCGAGACATCAAAGAAGATCATACGCACGGAAAATGAGATACGCTTCTTGCAGATAGGAGAGACGCTCACCCCTTATCAACTTTCATCGGGCGAGAAGCAGATGCTCGTCATCCTGCTCACCGTGCTCGTGGAAGACCAACAGCCATACGTACTCTTCATGGACGAACCAGAGGCTTCGCTCCATGTGGAATGGCAGCAGAAACTCATCGGCACCATCCTCAAACTCAACCCCAATGTGCAGATAGTGCTCACCACACATTCGCCTGCCGTGATAATGGACGGATGGCTCGATGATGTGACGGAAGTGTCGGAAATAGAAGTGAAATAAGCCTATAATAGCATGTCAGTATGTCTTCGGGACTTGGTTCTTACATAAACTCCTCTTATCTCTCTGCCGCCAATAGACTCAACGGCAAGAAGAGTTGTCGCAAGGTGATAGCCTATGTGGAGAGTTATGACGACGTGTTCTTCTGGCGCTCCATACTCTCGCAGATGGAAACGCCCGAGGTGAAGTTTCAGATCATGCTGCCCACGCGCGGCAGACACTTGGGACGGGGAAAGAAGGCTGCGCTAATGTCAGCGTTCGGCGATAGCGTGGGCCCCGGCATGATAGCCTGCGTCGATGCCGACTATGACTATCTGAAGCAGGGCACAGACCCGATGTCGGAGATGGTCTGCACAAACAAATATGTATTCCACACCTATGCCTATGCCATCGAGAATCTCCAGTGCTGGGCACCTGCCTTGCGTGAGGTGTGCGTGATGGCTACGCTCAACGACTATCCTGACATAATGGATTTTGAAGGTTTTCTGAAGTCATATTCGAAGATTATCTATCCCTTGTTTGTGTGGAATATCCTCAATGCGAGGAAACCCAACCTCTGCAGATTTTGTATGCCTGACTTGATGGCTGTGATAAAGACCGGCATAGTGACCAAGAACCGTGCAGACGAGATACTCAAACGACTGCAGGGTAGGGTGACGGCAAAGTTGCATCAGATAACTAATGCCACATCAGAACAGGCTCACCGCGAATACAAGCAGTTGAAGGAGGAACTTACCCAACTCGGTGTGACTCCCGAAGACACATACCTGTATATACAGGGACATCATCTCTTTGACGATACCGTGGTGCCCATGTTGATTAAAGAGTGTGATTTTCTCATATCCGACAGGGAAAACGAGATACGGTCGCAGAGCAAACATTCCACACAGTCGCAAAATGAGATATCTTCTTATGAGCACTCGCTGGAAACTGTTTCGACAATGCTTCGCAAAAGTACGCTATATCTGCATTCGCCTCAGGTGCAAAGGATTTGCCAAAGATTAGAGGAATTTATAAATGAAAACAATGGAGAACAACAATAATATGTCTACTGCAGACAAGGAGAATAACGGTAAACTGTCTACTGCAGACAAGGTAAAACAGATAAAACAGAGTTTCCGCCTATATATGAACGGCGTGACGGCAGAGTCTTTGCGCCAGAAAGGATTGGAATACAAGATATGTTGGGGAGTGTCACTTCAGCACCTGCAGGAAATGGCTGCAGAATATGGCAAAGACAAGTCTCTTGCAGAGGAACTGTGGCTCAGCGGTGTGAGAGAATGCAAACTCTTGGCTATTCTCACTTATCCTGTAGAGGCATTTGACGAACCGACAGCCGACCGTTGGCTTGAAGATGTGACCAACCAGGAGCTGGCGGAGATGCTCTCGTTTTATATTCTGCAACATGTTCCTTATGCCAAGACTCTTGCCATGCGTCTGCTTACCAGCAATAATGATATGCATCTCTTGTGTGCATTTAATATTCTTTCGAGACTCTTCATGAAGTCGCAGACTCTTGACAATAACAAACAGCAGACTCTTGACGAGAATGAAGTTTCCGTCTTTCTTGAGAAAGCGCACCAATGCATGGAAAATGGCACATACGCACTCAAGCACGCAGCATCCAACTGTCTGTTGCGCTACGAATACTAAATAAGGGGCTAATTGGCGTTATGGTAAATAGGAGATGCTCGTAATTATTTAAGCAGACCTATTCACCTATTTGATACAATTAGGTTTTCAAGGCAGTTTCACCTACTATACCAGCTATAAAACAGTTAGCCTTTCAAGGCGGCAGCTCTTACACGGCTCAATGTTTCGGGAGTCATCTGTAGATAGTTGGCTATGTGCAGCAACGGCGCGCGAAGGATTACCTGTGGAGAAAGTCTGCACATCTTCTCGTATCTGCTTTGCGCACTTTCGAAGCGCACAAGATCAGCGTGAATTTGCGAGATAATAAGACTTTCTTCGAGAATCTTTCTGTAAAGCATCTGTATGTTTACATGATGAAGAGAGATCTTTTCCAGTTCAGATTTTGGCAGTCCGTAGATGACACAGTTTTCGAGTGCTTCGACCTGAAGTCTTGACGGTTCCTCTCTGAAGAGGCTCTCTATGCACATGAATATCGTGTGGTCTTCACCAAGATGCTCGGTAACTTCTTTTCCATTTTTGAAATAGAACTGGCGTATCAGACCTTGGTCTAAATAATAGATGTATTCACACACCTCGCCTTCGGAAAGTATCATCTCGCCTTTTTTGAACCTCATTGGTTCGATGATGCTCTCAAGTACATCCAATTCCTGCAGAGTCATGGTACTGTACTTTCTTGCGAGTTCGCGGGTAATATCCCGTGTCTGAAACTGAAATTTTGCCATCAGTAGTTCCTCCTGCGATTGTTTGTTATAAGTTGGATTTTAGGTTTTATATTCTTATTAGTTTTAGTCAAGTTTCAGCACGGCAAGGAAAGCCTTTTGCGGTACTTCCACATTGCCTATCTGCTTCATGCGTTTCTTTCCACGCTTCTGTTTTTCAAGCAGTTTTCTCTTTCTGCTTACGTCGCCTCCATAGCATTTTGCCGTCACATCCTTGCGCACGCACTTGATAGTTTCACGTGCTATAATCTTTGCTCCTATTGCTGCCTGGATGGCTATGTCAAACTGCTGCCTTGGAATGAGGTCCTTGAGCTTTTCGCACATCTTTCTTCCCAATCCCACAGCATTGTCCTGATGAGTCAGAGTAGACAATGCATCCACCTGCTCACCATTAAGCAATATGTCGAGCTTTGCGAGTTTTGACGGACGGTAACTGTCTATGTGGTAGTCGAATGACGCATATCCCTTGGATATAGACTTCAGTTTGTCATAGAAGTCTATCACTATCTCTCCCAGAGGCATCATGAAGTAGAGCTCTACCCTATTGCCTGCCACATATTCCTGCTTGATGAGTTCGCCGCGCTTGTCAAGGCAAAGCGTCATTATCGGACCAATGAAATTAGTCGTCGTGATGATGGAAGCCTTGATGTATGGTTCCTCGATATGGTCTATCATCATGAGTTCGGGCAAGCCTGACGGATTGTGCACCTCCTTCTTGTTGCCGTGCTTGTCATACACCATATAACTTACATTCGGCACGGTGGTGATAACGTCCATATTGAACTCGCGGTCAAGTCGCTCCTGCACAATTTCCATGTGCAACAAACCGAGGAATCCGCAACGGAAACCAAATCCCAATGCCACCGATGACTCTGGACTGAAGGTCAGTGAAGCGTCATTGAGCTGCAACTTTTCGAGTGAAGCGCGCAGATTTTCATATTCCGACGGGTCTATAGGATAAACTCCTGCAAACACCATCGGCTTTACCTCCTGGAAACCTTCGATGGCCTTCTGGCAAGCGTTGGCAACGTGAGTCACCGTGTCGCCCACCTTCACCTCCGTGGCATTCTTTATGCCGGTGATGAGATAGCCCACCTCGCCTGTGCTCACCTCCTTGCGGGGCATCATGTCCATCTTGAGCACGCCCACCTCGGCGGCTTCATATTCCATACCCGTATTGAAGAACTTCACCTTGTCACCTTGACGTATGCTTCCGTTTTCAATCTTGAAGTATGCGATGATGCCACGGAAAGGATTGAACACAGAGTCAAAGATGAGAGCCTGCAGAGGAGCTTTCGGGTCTCCCGTAGGAGCCTTTATGCGGTCTACGATGGCATCGAGCACATCCTCCACACCTTCACCGGTCTTGCCCGACGCACGGAGTATTTCCTCATGCTTGCATCCGAGAAGTTCCACTATTTCGTCCTCCACCTCGTCAGGCATAGCCGAAGGCATGTCGATCTTGTTGATGACGGGTATGATCTCCAGGTCATGCTCCAAAGCCATATACAGGTTGGATATGGTCTGGGCCTGCACTCCCTGTGTGGCATCCACCACAAGCAGAGCGCCCTCACAAGCTGCGATACTGCGGCTCACCTCGTAAGAGAAGTCCACATGTCCCGGAGTGTCTATCAGATTTAATATATAAGTCTCTCCGTCTTTCACATATTCCATCTGTATGGCATGGCTCTTGATGGTTATACCTCTTTCCCTTTCCAAGTCCATGTCATCGAGCATCTGTCCCTCTGTCACCTGTATGGTTTGTGTCTTTTCCAACAGTCTGTCAGCCAGTGTGGACTTGCCGTGGTCAATATGCGCTATAATACAAAAATTCCTTATATTGTTCATCTGGTATCTACGTTTAGACTGCAAAAATAGGTATTTTTCGCCGAAAACTCACTATCTTTGCGAAAAATAATTGCAACTATAATGAAAAGAACCATAATTATCCCCTTGTTGGCATTGCTGTTTTCGGCTTGCCATGAGAGTCTTGCCGACCGTGCAGAGAGGGAAGCAAGGGAGTATACACAGCGTAACTGCCCTACCCCAGTCGTCAATTTCACGCGTACCGACAGCGTGGTATTTGACAGGAAAAGCAACACATATTTATATTATTGTTCCTTCGTCGATGCTTTTGACGATGAGAATGTCATAAGCAATAACAGGCGACAGATACACGACGGACTTTACGAGGCGATAAGTACAAATATGGGACTGAAAGTATATGTCGAGGCAGGATATTCCTTTACTTATATCGTGCGTTCGGGCAAGAATCCGTCGAAGATATTGTATAAAGACACTATAAAGATTGCTAAGCGCCGCAATTAAATCTACCGATGATAACTGTTTTAGGAATATTTTATTAATTTTGCAGTCGCATCAAAAGTTTACTACTTAAAATTTAATATGGATTGGTTAATTAATCTCTTCACTGTAAGTGAAGGTGTGGCGCATTCCGTACTCTTGATTGGAATCGTGATCTCGGTGGGAGTCCTGCTGGGAAAAATCAAGTTTGGCGGAATATCATTAGGCGTCACGTGGGTATTGTTTGCCGGTATCTTTGCCGGACACATTGGATTTACCACAGACCCACAGTTACTCACATTTTTACAGGACTTCGGTCTTATTCTCTTCGTGTTCTGCATAGGTCTGCAGGTAGGTCCCGGATTCTTCGAGAGTTTTATGCGAGGTGGCATTCCCCTCAACATGATGTCAGTGTGCATGATATTGCTCAACATCGCCGTGATGTTTGGATGCTATTATCTCTTCTTCGACCACACAAATTTCAATCTCGCCATGTTGACTGGTACTTTGTATGGTGCCGTCACCAATACCCCAGGTCTTGGTGCTGCCAACGAAGCGCTCAGTTCCATCGCCGACCACTTTGAGAATTTCGATGACCTGAAGATTGCCAACGGTTATGCCTGCGCATATCCTCTCGGCGTTGTCGGCATTATTGGTGCCACTATATTAATAAGGTTTATATGCCGAATATCTCTTGACCATGAGGAGAAGGAACTGGAAGACGCTGAATCGGCAAACCCGCACGAGACTCCTCACAACATGTCGCTCCGTGCTGACAATGCATATATTTCGGGTCGCACAGTGTTGGAACTCAATGATTTCCTGAAGCGCGACTTTGTCATCACCAAGATGTATCACGACAATGACTTCATCGTGCCAAACAGCAGCACCGTCATCACCCAGGGCGACGAACTGCATGTGGTGTGTGCAGAGAGCGATGCAGAAGCTGTCAAGGCATTTATCGGTCCTGAGACTGACAGAGACTTCGATCAGGACGAACCGAAGAGCATACATATGGTGTCACGACGCATCATCGTCACCAACCCTAAGATTAACGGAAAGCCTCTCGGCAAGATGCACTTCTCGAGTGTATATGGAGTGAATGTCACCCGTATTTCGCGTCAGGGCATGGACTTGTTTGCATCGCGCGACCACCACTTCCATGTGGGCGACAAGATTATGGTTGTAGGTCCTGAGGAGAATGTGCAGCGTGTAGCTGACCTGCTCGGCAACTCGGTGAAGCACCTCGACCACCCGAATATAGCAACAATCTTCATCGGCATCTTCGTGGGTATCATCTTCGGACAGATACCAGTATTCTTCCCTGGCATGCCAGTGCCATTGAAGTTGGGATTGGCTGGCGGTCCTCTCGTTATCGCCATCCTCATCGGTCGCTTCGGTCACCTGTGGAAACTCGTCACCTACACATCAACATCTGCCAACATGATGGTGCGTGAGATAGGTCTAAGCCTCTTCCTGGCCTGCGTGGGTATCAAGGCGGGCGGCAACTTCGTCGATACGCTCGTGGCCGGTGACGGTGTGAAATATGTCATCTGCGGTTTCCTCATCACGGTTATTCCTATCCTGATAGTAGGTCCTATAGCCCGTTGGAAGTTTAAGTTCAACTATTTCACTATGATGGGTATGATAGCTGGTACTTATACTGACCCGCCAGCATTGGCATTTGCCAACGCAAGTTGCTCAAAGGAGGCTCCTGCCATCGGCTACTCCACGGTATATCCATTGAGCATGTTCTTGAGAATACTTACTGCGCAGCTGATAATACTCTTTGCCTGCGCTTAGCATACGACTAAAATATGAATGGGAGAAAAACGATTGCTGTTTTTCTCCCATTTGTTATTTATGGTGGGTTATATAAATTATAGAACCCACCTCATTTCACTTGATTGCTGAAACTATTATTGTGGTACGGCGAGGGCGCCGTACCTCCTAATGATTACCAACAATATATGTTGTTAGATGCACGTACGTGCGATGACCGATGGACGTACGTGCGTTGGACGATGGACGTACGTGCAATGGCTGATGCACGTACGTGCGTTTTATTCCGAAAGATGCGTGATGAGAATCTTGATGCCGATAAGGATGAGGATGATGCCTCCGAAGAGTTCCGGACGCAGGCGTTTGCCAACTGATTTTCCGAAGGCTATGCCAAGAGAATTGCCCAGGATGCCGAAGAACATCGATACGAGTCCTATCGCTACCAAGGGGAATGTCAATTGCGACACGTTGCTATAACCCGTGCAGGCGAACGAAATGCCCACTGCAAGCGCGTCTATGCTTGTGGCTATGGCGAGCACTATCTGCGTCTGCAACTTGCATGGATCAAAATGCCGCTCTTCCTCATCACCAAACGACTCCTTTATCATCTTCGCGCCGAGGAATGCCAACAGGGCAAATGCCACCCAGTGGTCGAAGGACTCTATGTAGGTACGAAAATAGGATGTGCATACCCAACCCACAAACGGCATGGCTGCCTGAAACAGACCAAAGAGGAATGACATGCGGAGGATTGTCCCCCACTTGTAGCGTGAAAGAATCACTCCGCTCACCATACTCACGGTGAAGCAGTCCATGGCCAATGCCACGGAAAGCAACAATACATCTAAAATACCCATAACGTTTTTATATATCTTGAAGTAGGCCACTCTATATGTGGCGAACCTCGCATAGTATGTCTATCGCCTAAAGACTCTGCAATGCATCATAGATGCGCTGCACGGGCAGTCCCATCACATTGAAGTAGCTGCCGTTGATGGATGTCACGCCTATGTAGCCTATCCACTCTTGTATGCCGTAGGAACCAGCCTTGTCAAAGGGTTTGTATTCCTTTATGTAATGGTCTATTTCCGCGTCGGTCAATCTGCGGAAGGTCACGTCTGTCACTGTAGAGAAATGCAGAGTCTTGTCCACAGTTCTTATGCAACAGCCAGTTATCACCTGGTGAGTGTTGCCAGACAGGGCATGGAGCATACGCCTGGCGTCAGCCTCATCCTTTGGTTTGCCCAAAACGTCGTTGCCCAAGACAACAATCGTGTCGGCGGTAACGAGTATCTCGTCATCAGCCACGTCATAAGCCTTAGCTTTCTTCTGTGAGATGTATTCCGCCACCTCATAGACGGGCAGAGTGTCGGGATAACTTTCATCTATGCCCGACTTCACCCTCACCTCAAAGTCATAGCCCAATCCAGCCAGGAGTTCACGTCTGCGTGGGGAATTGCTTGCAAGAATTATCTTTTTCATACTATTGGCAAGTTTCTTTCATATCTTTGATTACCAACCGAATGCCTTGTTGTCGCTCATCCATTTATTCTGAGCCTTGAGCACTTGCTCGATGATGTCTCTGCCACAACCGCAACCGCCTTCTACGTCGCTCACATAGAGACTGACGCTCTTGATTTCCTGACAGGCGTCCTTCGGACAGCAGGGGCAACCGACAATAGACATAATCTCATAGTCGGGGATGTCGTCGCCGACATATATAATCTCGTCATCCGTATAGCCATATCTTTCCATAAACTCCCGATAGGTAAGAATCTTCACGCCACAGCCGATGTGCACCTCCTTGACACCGAGAGCCTCATAGCGTTTCCTTACGGATTCGCTCTTGCCGCCGGTCATTATAGCGATATTTAAACCCTGTTTGACCGCCAGTTGAATGGCATAACCGTCCTTGATATTCACCGTGCGCAGGGGTTCTCCCTCCACGGACATGTTGACAGTGCTGCACGAGAGCACTCCGTCGACATCAAATATCACAGCCTTAATCTTTTTCAGGTCGTAATTTATCATTCGCGATATAGTTTTATTTGTTTACATTGAGCAATATGGTCAGCACCACGCTCCAGTGGGAAATGGCTCCCAGGAGTACGAACACGTGCCATATGGCATGATAATGGCGACGGCTGTCGTGGGCGAAGAAATAGGTGCCTGCCGAATAGAAAATGCCTTCCAATAGGAGAAATGCTATCGACAGAGTAGACATATTGTCGAGCACAGGTTTTACCATGAGCAGCACGCTCCACCCCATGACGAGATAGAGGGCAAGGGAGAGGCGCGGATATTTGCCCAAGGCCACAATCTTGTAGACTGTGCCGAGGATTACAATAAACCACTGCAGGGCAAACATAGACCAACCGAGCGTGCCGCCTATCACTCCCACGCAGATGGGAGTATAGGAGCAGGCTATCATCACATAGATGCTGATATGGTCGAGTTTGCGCAGAATGTTCTTTGCCTTGCCTGGCTTTGCCCAATGGTAAAGGGTGCTCGAAAGGAACATCATGAACATGCCGGCGATGAAGAATATCACGCCAAAAGCCATCTGCCATCCGGCATATACTGCCGGCCATGCCATCCATATGGACGACAGGGCGAAGACGACTCCGATGAGGTGTGTCCATGTGTTGCCTTTCTCTATCATAATCCTTTTATTTCTTCAGGTTCTTGACAGCGTCTGCCAACTGCTTCATAGCCTGCTCTATGACACTTCTCGGGGCAGCCACATTGAGGCGCATAAATCCTTCGCCGCCCTTGCCAAACATCTCGCCGTCATTGAGGGCAAGGTGAGCCTTGTCGATGAAGAGGTCGAGCAATTCATTGTGCGAGAGATGCAGGTCGCGGCAGTTGAGCCACACGAGGAATGAAGCCTGCGGACGCAATGGTCGTATGCCGGGAATATGTTCGCGGCAATAGTCTTCCACGAAGAGGATGTTCTGCTCCACATATGACAGCATCTGCTTGCGCCATTCTTCGCCGTTGCGAAATGCCGCTATGGTGGCTATAGGCGCGAAGAGAGTCGGTTCGTCGAGTTCATTGGCAGAGAGCCATGTATAGAACTTGTCACGCAACTCCTTATTGGGCACTATGGCATAACTGCTGACAATTCCCGCTATATTGAAAGTCTTGCTCGGTGCCTGGAAGGTGATGCTGATGTCGCGCGCCTTATCGGAAACGGATGCAAACGGGATATGCTTGTGACCGAACAATGCCATGTCGGCATGTATCTCGTCGCTGATGACTATCAGATGATGCTCATAGCAGAAGTCTGCCAGACGCTGCAGGGTCTCCTTGCTCCATGTTATGCCGCCGGGATTGTGAGGGTTGCAGAGTATGAGAATCCTGCATTTGTCGTCGCATACCTCTGCGAGATTGTCGAAGTCCATGTCGTAATAACCGTCCTCACGCATCTTCAGCGGATTGAACACCACCTCACGGCCGTTGCCCTGGGGAGTAAGACGGAATGGATGATATACTGGAGGCTGGATGATAACCTTCTCGTCGGGTTTGGTAAACACATTCACCACCAGACCGATACCTTTCACTATACCGGGGATAAATCTCACCCACTCGCGCTCCACATCCCACTGATGATGAGTGCGCACCCAGTCGATGATGCTCGGCAGATAGTCTGCGGGTTCCATGGTGTAGCCGAAGAGCGAATGCTCAAGACGTTTCTTCAGCGCATCTGTTATGAACGACGGAGTCTCAAAATCCATGTCTGCCACCCACAATGGGAGCAGGTCGTCCCTACCCCAGCGCGGCAACAACGCTCCGTGCTTGAGGTCGTCGCTGCCCGAGCGGTCTATTATTTTGTCGAAATCGTATTGCATTGTTATATATTAGATTAGAGCTTGCTTGTTAATTTAGAGCTTGCTTGATATCTTCAAAGAGGTCTTCCACATCCTCGAGTCCCACGCTGAGTCTTATCGTAGTGTCGAGCACATCCATGCTGGCACGCTCGTTGTCGCTAAAACCGCCGAAGATGGTGCTGGCAGGATGAATGGCCAGCGAACGGTTGTCGAAGAGATTGGTAGCGCGATGTATGAGTTTCAGACTGTTGATGAAATGGAAGCACGCTTCCTTATCCTCGAGGTCGATGCATACCATAGCGCCAGCGGTCTTGCCAAACTGACGCTGTGCAAGTTCGTGGTAAGGATTATCCTCCAGTCCCACATAGTTCACCTTCTTTATCTTAGGCAGAGTGCAGAGTTTCTTTGCCAATTCGAGTGCGTTGGCACTCTGCACACGATAGCGTGCGTCGAGAGTCTCGAGACCGAGAGTCTGCATGTAAGCCACCTGCGGAGTCATGTATGCGCCGAAGTTGAAGAGTTGTTCGCCATAAAGGCGTGCGGCAAACTCAGGAGCGTAGCCTGTGCCATAGTCGATTACCAGACCGCCGAGCGATGTTGCGCCGCCGCTCACATACTTGCTGCTCGACACCACCTCTATGTCTACGCCGAGGTCCTTTGCCGAGAAATGTGTAAACGGTATGGTAGTCGTGTCAGCCACCAATGGGGCATTATATTCATGAGCCACCTTCGACAAAGCCGAGAGGTCAGCCACCTCCATCTGAGGATTGGTGATGATTTCGAGGAATATGCAGCAAGTGTTGCTGTCCATGGCAGCCTTCACCTCATCGATGTTTGTGAGGTCGCAGAGGCGCACTTCGAGTCCAAATCTCTTAAGCGAAGTCACCAGCAGGGCGTAGGTATTGCCGAAGAGGTGGCGCGAGGTGACGATATTCTTGCCTTGTGCCGCAAGTGCCAATATGGTGTTGCTGATAGCCGCCATACCAGAGTTGAAAGCCGTAGCCTTGCTTGCTCCGGTGAGAGCAGCCACACGACGCTCAAGGTTGGTCACCGTAGGATTCTCCACGCGTGAGTAGTCAGGAGCGGAGATTCTGTCGGTGAAAGCATCCGCCATGGTCTGGGCATCATCAAATTCATATGCCAGAGTGTTGTAGACAGGCACGCTGAGCGAACCGTAGGCGTCGGGGCGTGCATATGCCAAATGCAAAGCACTAGTTTGTTTTTTCATTGTGTTATATAGTTTTTTTACTTAAGTTTTCCTTGACTGGTATTTTATCCTTCATGACTTGAGTCACTGAGAGATGCACACACATGCACGAATGCAAAATTACTAAAAATTATGCGATGTATCTTTATGCACGGTGCATTTATTGTATGCAAATGACATAATGTTACAATGCTATTGGGATTGTGAATCTAAATTGTTAACTTTGCAAGACATATTATAAAAATATAGGATTCTAAACATATGCAACCGATATTTATTGCTGGACCATGCGTCATCGAGTCAGCCGAACTGCTTGACACTGTTGCCACAAAACTGAAGGAAATCAATAGCCATCTCGGAATTGACATCATATTCAAGGCTTCGTTTGATAAAGCCAATCGCACATCGCTCCGCTCTTTCCGCGGACCGGGACTCGAGAAGGGTCTGCAGATGCTTGCTGACGTAAAGGCGAAACATGGGCTGAAGATTCTCACCGACATACATGAGAGTTATCAGGCTGAACCGACAGCTGAGGTTGCCGATGTGCTGCAGATTCCAGCTTTCCTCTGCCGACAGACTGACTTGCTCGTGGCTGCCGCAAAGACTGGCAAGATAGTAAACATCAAGAAGGCTCAGTTTCTTTCGGGCATGGATATGCGCTATCCTGTGGAGAAGGCTCTGCAGAGCGGAGCTAAGGAAGTGTGGCTCACGGAGAGAGGCAACTCTTTCGGATACAACAATCTTGTGGTGGACTTCCGTAATATCCCCGACATGCTCGAGATAGTGCCGAGAGTCATCATGGACTGCACACATTCGGTGCAAAGACCTGGCGGAGCTGACGGCAAGACTGGTGGCGACAGACGTTTCGTGCCGTCAATGGCAAAGGCGGCTAAGGCTTTTGGTGCTACAGGCTATTTCTTTGAAGTGCACCCCGACCCTGACAAGGGATTGTCGGATGCTGCCAACATGCTTGAACTCGACAAGCTCGAAACTCTCATTAAGGAACTCATCTGATGGAAAACGACATATTGAAATACGGGAAGCAGTGTCTCAAGGATGAGGCTGAAGCTATCCTCGGACTTGTTGACAGCGTAGACGAACAGTTTGTCCATGCTGTCGATATGATATACCACTGCAAGGGCAAGCTCATCGTCACTGGCGTGGGCAAGAGCGGACATATCGGAGAGAAAATCTCTGCCACATTGTCGTCGACAGGCACACCATCATTCTTCATCAACCCTCTTGATGCCTATCATGGCGACCTCGGTGCAATAACGTCGGGCGACATCGTGCTTGCCATATCCAATTCAGGACATACGGACGAATTGCTCCGCATGATTCCTATCCTCAATCACATGAACATCCCGCTCATAGCGATGACGAGCGACCCTGATTCGCTGCTTGCAAAATATTCCAACGCTATGATAAAGGTGAGCGTCGAGAAGGAGGCTTGCCCTCTCAACCTTGCCCCAACTTCATCCACTACGGCACAGTTGGCTATGGGCGATGCTCTGGCTGTGGCACTTATGAAAGTGAGGGACTTCAAGAAGACAGACTTTGCTCAGTTTCATCCCGGCGGTCATCTCGGCAAGCGCCTACTCACCACGGCGGCAGACATCATGCGCACCACCGACCTGCCCATCATACCCGAAGACATGCGCCTCTGCGATGCCATCATACACGTGAGCAAGGGAAAACTCGGACTGGGCATTTCCATCGACAGCGACAACAAGGTGATAGGACTCATCACCGACGGCGACATCCGCAGGGCTATGGAGAGATGGCAGGAGAAATTCTTCAATCGCAGGGTGGAAGACATACTCACGCGCACACCGAAGACGGTATTGCCAGACACAAAGATTACAGCCATATTGGATTTGATGCATCATCACAAAATCCACATGGTATTGGTGACCGACAAGGAGAACCATCTCCTCGGAGTTGTCGACCACTACTCATGTATGATTTAACGTGACGTTTTTTTATACGGAAATATGAGAAGACGCATCATACTTCTGCTCGTATTGGCATTGTCATGTTCTATGGGCTCTTATGCCCAAAGGGCTTTGCAGATGCGCGAGCATAGACTTGTGGACGAACGGGCTGACTCGATGATTGTCAGTCAATTGAGAGAGAAGGGAATAAAATTTACATCCGACAACAAACTTGTGCTCCTCACTTGCGGGCAGGACAAGTTTGACGACATGTTTGCCGCCATCGACCAGGCAAAGGAAAGCATACACATGGAATATTTCAATTTCAGAAATGATTCCATAGTAAGCCTGCTCATAAGCCATCTCGAAAAACGTGTAAAGGAGGGCGTGGAAGTAAGGTTGATATATGACGCCTTCGGCAATTCGTCAAACAACAGTCCGCTAAAGAAAGAGCATATCAAAGACATACGCAACAAGGGCATAGAGATATATGAGTTTGACCCGATAAAGTTTCCCTGGGTCAACCATGTGTTCTCTCGCGACCATCGCAAGATAGTGGTCATCGACGGCAAGATAGCCTATACGGGCGGTATGAATGTTGCTGACTATTATATCAAAGGTACGGAGCAGGTGGGCGAATGGCATGACATGCATTGCCGCATCGAAGGCAGTTGCGTCAACGACCTGCAGGAGATATTCCTCGAGACATGGTATAAGGTGAGCGGAGAAATCATCACCGACAAGAAGTATTTCAAGGGCGACACCCATTCAGGCAATGACTTTGAGGGATTGAGGGAAGATGACTGTCCATCTGCGGGTAACAAGATGGTGGGCATCATCAACCGTGAACCGCGACGCACAAGCGACATCATCAGATATTTCTACAAGAATGCCATCGACAACGCCCACGACAGCATCAAGATTATCAACCCCTACTTCACTCTCTCCAGAAAACTGAAGAAGTCATTGAAAAAAGCTGCCAAGAGAGGCGTGAAGGTGGAAATAATGCTCAGCGTGAAGAATGACATCCCGCTGACTCCCGATTGCGGATTCTATAATGCTCACAAGCTGATGAAGAAGGGTTGCGACATATGGCTCTACAAACCTGGTTTCCACCACACGAAGATAATTATGGTCGACGGACAATTCTGCACCGTGGGCTCAGCCAACCTCAATGCGCGCTCGCTGAGATGGGATTACGAAGACAATGCCGTCATCATAGACCCATGCACCACACAACAGTTGAGCGACTTGTTTGACTCGCAGAAGAAGGATTCCATGTATCTCACACCTGAAACATGGAATGAATTCCGCACCCCTTGGCAGAAGTTCCGCGGATGGTTTGCCCATCTGCTTGCACCGTTCCTATAACAGGCAAATTTCTATGACGGACATCGCCATCGGTTTTCTGATGCGGAGGTCGCCGCGGCAGACAATTGGCGGCAATATTATCGGCAAATGTAATGAAAAACAATTGGCTTCGCAAGATTTACCACTCGCTTTCTTGCGCATATCATTTACCTTTCTTATCTTTGTCTACGAAAAAGATAAAGGAACTATAAAAAAGAGGCTATTATGCAAACAATAAAGAACAATACAAAGGAGGAAACCATCAGAAAGTTCAAGCAACTTCTTAGACACAAGCAAGAAATGCTTGAGAGAGCAAAGCAATATGATGGCATAGATATTTATGCAAAAAATCTGCCAATGACTTGAAAGAGAAATAAGCAAAAAGGCGCATACCAATATTTCTGTGGTATGCGCCTTTTGTCGTAATATTAATTATAGGGATATTATTTTGAAAGTTGCTTATAGCAATGCCACACTCGCCAGAATGCTGTGATGTTGGCCAGAACGGCTATCATGCCGATGGCTATAAACAGGGGGATGATGTTCTGCATGCATCCTGTGACAATGGCGCCTACGCAGAGCACTACCACACGCTCGGGACGCTGCATCAGACCGACCTTGCACTCCAGACCGAGACCTTCTGCACGTGCACGCACATAACTCACCATGACACTGCCGATGAGAGCAGTCATAGTGATGGTGCCCCATAACTGGTCGCCGATGCTATAGAGATAGGCTGCCAGACCACCCAGCGACACAAGTTCGCTATAGCGGTCGAGAGTGGAGTCCCAGAAAGCACCAAACTTAGATGACATGTTGCCAAGACGCGCCAGGCGGCCGTCCATCATGTCAAACAGACTAGAGATGATGAGCACGAGACCGCCCCATCCTATCCAAGTCATAGCCTCTGCCGGCACGGAAGCAGCATAGATGAAGAATCCTGCAGCCACGCAGTTTCCCAAAAATCCGACAAAGGTCACCACGTTTGGAGTGATGCCCACCTTTATCATTCCCATAATCAGAGGATTTATTATGTAGTAAATAATCTTCTGCAAAAAATCTCTATAGTTCATCTTTATTTATATAATATGTTTCTTTCCTTTGAATACGAATAGTCTCTGCAACATGTAGTTCCAAAATATTCCCACCAATGCAGATGTCAACAGCATGGAGTAATAC
>CAVKNF010000026.1:0-20010 GCA_963657415.1 bacterium
GACTGCTCCCGCCACTGTGCATCACACAGCAGCAGGCTGACGACTTCATAGAGAGACTCAAGAAAGCATTGGCATGAAAGTAACAGTAATAGGTGCCGGCAATATGGGCGGTGCCCTGACAAAGGGCTGGGTGCGGGCAGGAATGGCTAACGACCTGACCGTGACGGCACACACGCAGACAACTCTGAACAGACTGAAAGACAGTTGTCCGGGGTTGTCTGTGACATTATCCAACCGCGAAGCAGTGGCAGATGCCGATGTCATCGTGCTGGCTGTGAAACCTTGGATTATAGATGATGTCATAAAGGAGATTGGCGACATCGCACAAGGCAAGGTCATCATATCTGTGGCGGCAAACGTGCGCAACGAGGCAATATCCGTGTATGCCATGCCTAATATAGCAGCTGAGTTTGGCGAGAGCATGACTTTCATAGAGGAAGGTGGCGACAGCAAGGCTCAGGAAACGGCGCTCACGCTTTTCCAACTCGTGGGAAAGGCAAAGGTCGTGAGTCGCAAACAGTTGGAGGCTGGCATGATGATGTCGGGCTGTGGCATAGCATATGTGATGCGTTATCTGCGCGCCATGACAGAAGGAGGAGTGGAAATGGGATTTCGTCCCGACGACTCCATGCAGATAGCGATGCAGACAATGCAGGGAGCAATAACACTCCTGGAAGAGACAAAGATGCATCCTGAAGCCGCTATCGACAAGGTGACGACACCTGGAGGAGTGACCATAAAGGGACTTAACGAACTGGATCACGCGGGATTCAACTCCGCCGTGATAAGAAGCCTAAAGGCAGGACTGAAGGTATAAATTCCTACATAAAATGAAACAACCTTTTATAGGGAAACATAGGATTGTGGTGAAAGTGGGTAGCAACGTGCTGACCACCGACGAGGGCAAACTCGACATCACGAGAATGTCTGCCCTCGTAGACCAGATAGCATATCTTCGGCGCAATGACTTTGACATCATCCTGGTGTCGAGCGGTGCCGTGGCATGCGGAAGAAAGGAACTGAAGGTAGACCACAGTCTTGACTCAGTGGAGCAACGTCAGCTCTTCTCTGCCATGGGCCAGGTGAAACTCGTCAATCTCTATTACGACTTGTTTCGTGAGTATGGCATCCACATCGGACAAGTGCTCACCACTAAGGACAATTTCACCACTGAGCGCACTTACCAAAACCAGCGTGCCTGCATGGAAGTGATGCTTGAAAACGATGTGATACCTGTTGTCAACGAGAATGACACGGTGTGCGTGGAGGAACTTATGTTTACCGACAATGACGAACTCTCCGGCCTCATCGCACAGATGATGAACGCTGACCTTCTCATCCTGCTCACCAATGTGGACGGCCTATATACGGGCATTCCCGGCAAGGAGGGCAGCGAACTGATAGAGAAGGTCAATGCGCATGACGACATGTCACAATACATACAGAAAGGCACAAGCAAAGCCGGCAGAGGTGGCATGACGTCTAAATACAGCACTGCACGCAAGACGGCTGAAGCTGGTATAAGGGTAATCATCGCTAACGGCAACCACGACGACATACTGACGGATCTCATCATGCATCCCGACAGTACGAGACATACAGAATTTACACTCTGATGCTGGAAGAAATAAGGAAAACAAAAGAGGCGGCAAAGAAGGTACAAGGCATATCCGACGAAGAGAGGCAAGCCTTACTTTGCGATTTGGCAGACAGAATATCTGCCAATGCAGACGAACTGCTTGCCGCCAACAAGTTCGACCTCGACAAGATGGACAAGAATAGCCCGCTCTACGACAGGCTGTTACTTAATATTGAGCGACTTGAAGGCATTGCTGGCGACATGAGGAAAGTGGCTATATTGCCGTCACCTCTCGGACACATCACTAAGGAGCGCACTCTGGACAACGGATTGTATATCCGCAGGATGAGCGTGCCGTTTGGTGTGATAGGAGTGATTTACGAGGCGCGCCCCAACGTATCGTTTGATGTATTCTCCCTATGTTTCAAGAGTGGAAATGCCTGTCTGCTGAAAGGTAGCAAGAATGCGGAGAACAGCAACAAGGCCATAGTGCAACTCATCCGTAAGGTACTGACTGACCACAATATAAGTCCCGATGCAGTAAACCTCCTGCCACCTACCCACGAGGCCACAGCAGAACTCCTGGGGGCTGTGGGATATGTGGACCTGTGCATACCGAGAGGAGGAAAGAAGCTCATAGAGTTTGTGCGTGACAATGCACGTGTGCCGGTGATAGAAACTGGAGCGGGAGTCGTCCACGCCTATTTCGACGCTGACGGCGACTTGGAGAAAGGCAAAGCCATCGTCAACAATGCCAAGACAAGGCGTGTGAGCGTGTGCAATGCGCTCGACTGTCTGCTCGTCCACAAGTCAAGAGTTGATGACCTTGACGAACTTATCAGTCCGATGAAGGGGAAAGTGGAATTTGTCTATGGTGACTACGGTACGGAGTGGATGGACTACAAACTGGCAATAAAGGTCGTAGACTCCATAGACGAGGCGATAGACCATATTGGCAGATACGGTTCGGGGCACTCGGAATGTATCATAACGGAGAACAAAGAGGCTGCGGAGAAATTTCAAAGGGAAGTAGATGCGGCATGCGTCTATGTCAATGCGCCTACGAGTTTCACCGACGGAGCACAATTTGGACTCGGCGCTGAGATAGGCATCTCGACACAGAAACTCGGTCCGCGCGGTCCGATGGCTCTTGAAGAGATGACAACATACAAATGGCTGATCAACGGCAACGGACAAATAAGGAAATAACAGGAAAAACAATATATAGAAGATGAAGACATTTCTCAATGTAGAAGACCTCGGCAACCTCAATGCAGCATTGAAGGAAGCCATAGAGATAAAGGCAGACCGATTCAAGTATGACACACTGGGCAAGCACAAGACACTGCTCATGGTGTTCTTCAACAACTCTCTGCGTACGCGTCTGTCGACACAGAAGGCAGCAATGAACCTCGGTATGAATGTCATCGTGCTTGACGTGAATGCAGGCGCATGGAAACTGGAAACGGAGCGCGGTGTCATAATGAATGGTGACAAGAGCGAGCACCTGTTGGAAGCCATACCTGTGATGGGATCTTTCTGCGACCTCATAGGCATACGTTCTTTTGCAGGACTTACAGACCGTGAGTATGACTATGCCGAGACGGTATTCAATCAGTTTGTGAAGTATTCAGGCAAGCCCGTATTTGCCATGGAGACAGCCACCGTGCATCCTCTTCAGGCTTTTGCAGACCTTATCACGATAGAGGAATACAAGACTGTGAAGCGTCCTAAGGTGGTGCTGACATGGGCTCCACATTGCCGTGCTTTGCCACAGGCTGTGCCAAACTCATTCGCACAGTGGATGAATGCCGCCGACGTGGATTTCGTCATCACTCAACCAAAGGGCTACGAACTTGACCCTGCGTTTGTGAAGGACTCCGTAGTGGAATATGACCAGAAGAAGGCTTTCGAGGGAGCAGACTTCATCTATGCGAAGAACTGGAGTTGCCCTGGTGTGAGCAATCCTGCCGACTACGGAAAGATACTGCCTGTGGAGAATGCAGAGTCATGGACAGTAGACACAGAGCACATGAGTTGGACAAACAATGGAAAGTTTATGCACTGCCTGCCCGTGAGACGCGGACTTATCGTTACCGATGACGTGATAGAAAGCGAAAACTCCATCGTCATACCAGAGGCTGCCAACCGCGAGATATCCGCTCAGGTGGTCATCAAGCGCATGCTGGAGTCACTCTGATACCTGCTGGAGTCTCTCTGATAGGGAGATTATTATAAAAAAAGGTAAATACATACTACGGCACGATAACCGTCTTCTGACATGTGCCGTCGTATGTATTTATTTTTATGTTTAGGGTATCGTTCTTCTGAAAGCCGTCAAGCGGAACGCTCGCATAGACCATGGTCTTGTAATATTCCGGCACACCGTTCTGACCGTGCAGCAGAGTAAGGGTGTATGACTTATGCGAAGCATCAGTAGACTGCGGGTTGCGTGAGACTGCCATACCCAATGACTGCGTGGTCTTGTCGTCCGTGTCGGCAACGCCCTCCATGAGATAAAAACCGAGGTTGAGGTATTTGCCGTTGGCACTTGTCCACACCGAACTGAAGACCACGGGGTCGCTCGCAATGGCATGAATACTTTCCACAGTGCGTGGACGAAGCACATAGACAGACTTTATGCCACGCAGAGGGGTTTTCTTCGTTGTTGTCTCGTTATAATAGGCAAGCACCCTATAGGTAGTGTCAGGACTTGCGCCCTTTATCTCCATAGGACTCGTTATCGTATACTCCGAGTCATCGTCCGTGACAAACGACACCGCCTTGCCCTGACTGTCGGTGCTAAGCATCGAGAATGCCGAAGTCATATACGAATAGTCGCCGTCGCCAGTGTCGTAATTGTCGACGGAGCAACCTACAACAGTCAGCATAGCGAGTGCTGGCAAGAGGAGGAATATGGAGCGTAACCTGAACTTCATCATCTTGTAATCTTATTTAGCGGTAGCCTTCAGATAATTGCGTAGAGGGTTGGCATACATATTGAGCATCTTGTCTTTAAGGAAAGCCTCATCCTTGTCGGCGAGTTTTATCTTTGCCAACTGCTTCTTTATGTATGCATCAAATCGCGCTTTGTCATCCGCAGTGTAATTACCTGCATTGGCGCTGTCGCCATTGAGTTCGTCGAGAGCGATGTAGTTGTTGGGATAGAGTTCATAACCAGCATGAATCTCCTTGTCCATCCTGCGCGCCACCTCTTGATAGAACTCATTCCCCTTGAGGTCAGTAAGTTCGTCAAGCCAAGCGTTTATGCACGGCGCACAACGATAATGTATGCGCCCCTTGTAGCCGCGTATTCCCACCTTCATATTGTCGAGGTCGTCCTGACGTGACTTCTTGAATGCAGGATTGTCGCGCTTCATCTGAAACTCCTTTGCCTTGAGATAATCGCAGGGATCGTATTCATAACTGATGGTAAGAGGTGTGATATTGAGATCCTTGAGACGCTCCACAGGCGAACCCTCGCCACCAAGAGCCAGCATCTTGAGTACAGACTCCTGTGTGCGGTCATTGGAGTCCTTCGCCCTACCCTCACGTTGGGCAAGCCACACATTCTCTTTTTTCTCGTTCACAGCAAAGTGGATATATTCGCTCATATGCTGAGAACTGCGAAGTATCTCACGCGAAGACACGGAGCGACGCACGGTGAATGCCCTATTGAGTCTTACCATGGTGCGTATCCAAGGATAAATGAGCAAGTTGTCGCCAATGGCTATCTCGCAGGTAGTCTGCGCACCGTCCTTTATCAGTTCATAATCGAGAATGGCGGAGTCGAGGACGATGTCACGGTGGTTGCTAACGAAAGTGTAGCGACGGTCATAATTGTTGACCTTCGCATTCTCGAAAGAGCAACCGTCGGAACATTTTCTCAACAGATAGGCGATGGCTGGTTTCATGAAGCGTTTCTGGAAACCGAGAGTCGTCTTCAGTCCGAAGAAACTCATCCTTATCAGTCCGCGCATTAGCGTTTGCGGAAGCCAAGGTGCAAAGCCCTTTAGAATAATCCGGAACTGGCGGTCAGCAAGCAGGCTATCGAGAGCCTGAGGCATTTCTTCATCAGAGAAAGGTCTGATATCGTCAAAATCGGAAAGTGTTGCCATACTCGTTGTATGTATTGATGTTATGCTAAAGTCGGTTACTATTTCCCCATCTGATTCTCCACTATCTCGGAGAGCACCTCCTTGATGTCCATGCCTGCGGCACGCACCTGCTGCGGTATGAATGATGTGGCAGTCATACCCGGCGTGGTGTTTATCTCGAGCATGTTCACCTTGTCACTTCCGTCGGCATTCTTGGAGATGATATAGTCCACACGGATTATGCCGTTGGCATGGAGTATGTCATAGATGCGGCTTGTCTGCGCTGCCACCTTCTCTGCAGTATCAGGAGCAAGGCGTGCAGGAGTGATTTCCTCCACCTGTCCGTTATATTTGGCGTCATAGTCGAAGAACTCGTTGCTGGTCACCACCTCTGTGGCAGGCAGCACGATGGATTTCTCCTTTGTCTTGTATACACCCTGCGAAATCTCCGTTCCGTCGAGGAAAGCCTCTATCATCACCTCGTCGCTCTCGCCGAAAGCAAGTTGCAGAGCCTTCTCTATGTCATCGATGGACTTCACCTTGCTTACGCCGAAACTGGAACCGTCGGCAGCAGGTTTGATGAAGAACGGCAAACCGAATCGCTCCACGAGAGCCTCATCCGTAGGACGCTCCTCGCCTTTTCTCACAAGTACGGAGTCAGCGACATTGACGCCGAATGTACGGAGATAGTTGTTGAGGGCAAACTTGTCGAAAGTGAGAGCCTCCACGAGCACGCCACTTGTAGAATAAGGGATATGAATAAGTTCGAAATATCCCTGCAGCACTCCGTTCTCACCCGGTGCGCCATGCACAGTGATATATACATAGTCAAAACCATCCTTCTTCCCCTCGTTCATATAAGAGAAGTCATTGAGGTCTATCTGTGCACGCTTCTCGTCATCGATATGCACCTGCCAGTCGAGGCCACGGGTCTCAACTATTTTCACATCATAGCGTTCTTTGTCGAAGAACGAATATAATCCTGCGCCAGAGCGCATGGAAACATCATGTTCAGAGGAATCACCTCCACAAACAATAGCTATTCTCTTTTTCATATCATAAATGTATCTTTCGTGGTACCTTTCACATAGGCGCGCCATTTCTCGAGCAGAGCGCTCAAGTCTGACGGCAGTTCTGATGTGAAGTCCATCTGTTTTCCTGTCTTTGGGTGCACGAATCCGAGTGTACGAGCGTGCAATGCCTGTCGCGGGCAGAGGTTGAAGCAATTCTGGATGAATGCCTTATAGGTGCTGCTGCGCTCGCCACGGAGTATCTCCATGCCACCATAGCGCTCATCAGCAAACAGAGGATGACCTATATGGCGCATGTGCGCACGTATCTGATGCGTGCGACCTGTCTCGAGGATGCACTCCACAAGAGTCACATATCCGAAACGCTCTATCACTCGATAGTGAGTCACCGCCTCCTTGCCTATACCTGAGTCGGGAGAGGTAACTGTCATGCGAAGTCTGTCCTTAGGGTCGCGTGTGATATTGCCCTCTATCCTACCCTCGTCTTCCACGAAGTGTCCCCACACGAGAGCCTCATAAGAGCGATGTGTGGTCTTATTGAAGAACTGAGCACCGAGAGATGTCTTCGCCATAGGAGTCTTCGCCACCACAAGCAAACCAGATGTATCCTTGTCTATTCTATGCACAAGTCCCACCTCAGGGTCATTGGGGTCATAGGAAGGTACGTCACGCAAGTAATAAGCGAGAGCATTCACCAGCGTACCCGTGAAGTTGCCTACACCAGGGTGCACTACAAGTCCTGCGGGCTTGTTTATCACCATCACGTCATCATCCTCATAGACCACATCCAGAGGAATGTCCTCTGGAAGGATTGAGGTGTCATGGCGCGGACGGTCGAGCATAAGCGTGACCACATCGCCAGCCCTCACCTTGTAATTACTCTTTACAGGGCGGTCGTTGACATGCACATAACCGGCATCGGCAGCCTTCTGTATGCGGTTGCGTGAGGAGTGCTGCAGTTTTTCGACCATGAACTTATCCACGCGGACAGGTTCCTGATGAGGGTCTGCCACAAGTCGGAAATGCTCATAGAGCTGGCCCTGCTCGTCATCGGCAAGCTCTTCTATAAAGTCTTTTGATTCGTTTTCCATCATGGGATTTCCACAAAGTCATCTATATCTCCGTCATCTTCAGTAAAATCGTCAACATCCTGAATATGAGAATTGACGAAATCAGCACTGTCTTCTTCTGACGCCATACCACTTCCCGCCTGCAGGATAATCTCCGCATCTATAGGCACGCGGTCGCCTGCCATGACAGGTCGTCCATTGACTGTGGCACCATAGACCCAGTCTTTCTCACCGTCGATATATTGCGGTGTGCCGACCTTGAAGCCCATAGCCTTCAGTTTGGCAATGGCCTCACGAAGCGAACTGTTCTGTATGATATCCGGAAGAGTCAATGTTGGTGTGCGCGAAGCGTTCACTATGATGAAAACCACATGACCAGGTTTCACTTTCTCGCCACTCACTGGAGTCTGCTCAAGAACATAGTCTGCAGGGAGAGACTTCACGTAGCCAGTGTCAGTGACCTCGACCACCAGTCCTTGACTTTCAAGCATGCGACGTGCTTCCACCATAGACTTGAAGCGCACCTCAGGAACGACTATGGCTTTGCCATGTTTGGTGTAAATGTCAAGACCAATCCATGCAGCGCCGATAAGCACCACCACAACAACTACCATGGCAAGAATGTTGCCCCAGAAATAGCTGCCACGTAATTTTTTCAGGATTTCCGTTAAGCCCATAGTAATAGTCAGAAGAAGGCATCCCTATTTCCATAAACGCAAAAAGCAGCTTTCAGGCTATAATAGACTGATGCTGCTTTTGTCGCTGTAAAGGACGCCGATAACGGAAAAATGTTATTTACCGTGATTCTCGTCTGAAACAGTAAGTTTCTTGCGACCACGTGCACGACGGTTAGCCAATACTCGGCGACCGTTCTTTGTGGCCATTCTCTCGCGGAAGCCATGCTTGTTAACGCGGCGACGGTTGTGCGGCTGGAATGTTCTTTTCATCTTCTTATTATTTTATATATGTTATTACACAAGAAAAGTGGAAATGACTTAACAATCACTCCAATTTGGAATGCAAAATTACTCTTTTCTTTTGAAATAACCAAGAATTATTCTCCTTTTACACACTTTTTCTTGTTTTTCAACCTATTTGCCGAAGATAATTAGTAACTTTGCACATGTTATGCGAGTAAATAAACAATAACAAAACATACAAACTTTAAGAAAAATGATTGGTTCACAAGACATCAAAAAAGGCACCTGCATCCGTATGGACGGATATATATGGGTATGTATTGACTTCCAGCACATCAAGCCTGGTAAGGGTAACACCGTTATGCGCTGTAAGTTCAAGAATGTGGTTGACGGCCGTGTAATCGAGCGCACATGGAACGTAGGTTTCAAGCTTGAGGACGTGGTTATCGAGCATCGCGACTACCAGTATCTGTATCAGGAGGGTGAGGATTACATCTTCATGAACCTCGAGACTTACGAGCAGGCTCCTATCGCTAAGGACCTCATCACTGGCGTTGAATTCATGAAGGAGAGCGACACCGTGACCGTTGTCAGCGACACTACCGACGGCACTGTGCTCTATGCAGAAATGCCTATCAAGACCAACCTGAAGGTGACACACAGCGAGCCTGGCATCAAGGGCGATACTGCTACCAACACCCTCAAGCCAGCAACACTGGAGACTGGTGTAGAGATTCGCGTACCTTTGTTCATCAACGAAGGCGACACCATCACTGTCGACACACGCGACGGAAGCTACGTAGGAAGAGTAAAGGCATAATGCGCTTTTCTGTTGTCGTCCCCGTATTCAACCGTCCCGACGAAGTGAACGAGTTATTGGAGAGCCTGACAAAGCAGACTCTCAAGGACTTTGAGGTCATTATCGTAGAGGATGGAAGCAGCAATCCTTGCAAGGATGTGTGCGAAAAATACGACGGCAGACTTGACATTATATATATATACAAGGAAAACTCCGGACCCGGACAGAGCCGCAACTGCGGTGCTGAACGGGCATCCGGAGATTTTTTGTTGATATTGGACAGTGACGTCGTGCTCCCTACAGGATATATGCAGGCTATTGCCGACGAACTCGACCGTGAGGATGCCGATGCCTTTGGCGGGCCAGACCGATCGCACCCTTCATTCACTCCCGTGCAGAGAGCCATCTCCTACTCCATGACGTCATTCTTCACGACAGGAGGCATAAGAGGAGGAAAGAAGAAACTCGACAAGTTCTATCCTCGCTCATTCAATATGGGCATCCGCAAGCCTGTATACCAGACACTTGGAGGATTCTCCAAGATGAGATTCGGCGAAGACATAGACTTCTCGATAAGGATATTCAAGGGAGGCTATAGATGCCGTCTATTTCCCGAGGCATGGGTGTGGCACAAGCGTCGCACAGACTTCCGCAAGTTCTTCCGTCAGGTATACAACTCGGGTATAGCGCGTATCAATCTCTACAAAAAATATCCTGAGTCTCTGAAACTTGTGCACATGTTGCCAGCGGTATTTACCATGGGCACAGCATTATGTATCATCGGGATTATACTCAGCATAGCAACATTAATCCCCTTGCTGCTCTACTCCGTCATCATCGCCATCGACTCCACTCTGCAAAACAAGAGTCTGAAGGTGGGACTACTGAGCATACCTGCCGCCTTCGTGCAACTGACTGGCTATGGCACAGGATTTATCAACGCATGGTGGAAGAGATGCGTCATGGGCAAGGACGAGTTCTCCGCCTTCAACAAGACCTTCTACAAATAAGCCTGCCGACATGGGAAATCTTGCCATAAACCAATGGGCAGAAGAGGATCGCCCGAGAGAGAAACTGCGTGACAGAGGTCCCGAAGCATTGACAAAAGCCGAACTCCTGGCAATACTCATCGGTTCGGGCACGCCGAAGAAGAGTGCCATCGAACTCATGCAGGAGGTGCTCAACGACTGCAAAGGCAACCTCAACACGCTCGGCAAGATGAGCATACAAAGCCTAACGAATTATACTGGCATAGGCGAAGCGAAAGCCATCACCATCCTCGCGGCCTGCGAACTCGGCAAGCGCCGACAACTGGAAAAGGCAGCCGACAGAGAAGACTTGAGTTCGGCAACTGCGATATATGAATACATGCACAGTCGCCTGCAGGACAAAGAGATAGAGGAAGCATGGTGCCTGCTGATGACACGCAACTTCAAACTCATCCGCGACTACCGCCTGTCGCAAGGCGGACTTACAGAGACGGCGATGGATGTCAGGATGATCATCAAGGAAGCACTCATGTGCAATGCCACAGTGGTGGCCATCTGCCACAATCACCCAAGCGGCAACAATCAGCCAAGTCGCGATGACGACCGCATAACGGCAAGCGTGAGCAAGGCTTGCGAACTGATGAGGATATATTTCCTCGACCATGTAATAGTGACCGACGGCGACTACTACAGTTACCGTGAAAACGGAAAGATATGACAATAGAAGAAAAAAACAACATAGAATCAAAAATCGTCGACGTGCTGAAGACCGTCTACGACCCAGAGATTCCTGTAGACATATACAATCTCGGACTTATCTACAACATTGACCTGCATGATGACGGCACTCTCGATGTAGACATGACGCTGACGGCACCTGGATGCCCTGCGGCAGACTTCATCATGGAGGACGTGAGACAGAAACTCGACAACATCAAAGGAGTGACGACAGCCAACGTCAACTTGGTATTCGAACCCGAATGGGACAAGTCGATGATGTCGGAAGAAGCGAGAGTAGAACTTGGTTTTGACTAACTTAGAAGATATAATATCTTGAAACTCATATATTTCATATCCGACGCGCATCTCGGTTCGCTTGCAGTAAACCACCGTCGCACCAACGAGCGGCGACTGGTGCGATTCCTTGACTCCATAAAGGGCAAGGCGGCTGCCGTCTATATGCTCGGCGACATGTTTGACTTCTGGTACGAGTGGAAACATGTCGTCCCTAAAGGTTACACCCGCTTCCTCGGCAAACTGTCGGAACTTACTGACATGGGAGTGGAAGTGCACTATTTCGCAGGCAACCACGACATCTGGGCATACGACTACATGGAACAGGAGTGTGGCGTGACCATGCATTACGAACCACTGACGACAGAGATTTACGGCAAACTCTTTTTCATGGCTCACGGTGACGGTATGGGAGACCCTGACAAGTCATTCAAACTCATACGCAGCATATTCCACAACAAGGCGTGCCAGTGGATGTTTTCCAATATCCTTCACCCCAACTTCGCCATGAAGATAGGACTCTCGTGGGCAAAGCACAGCCGACTGAAACGCAAGGACGGACAGGAACCGCCATATATGGGCGAGGACAAGGAGCACCTGGTGCTCTTCACCAAGGAATATATGAAGACCCACAAGGACATAGACTTCTACATCTATGGCCACCGCCACATAGAACTCGACCTCATGCTCACATCCAAGACCCGCATGATGATTCTCGGTGACTGGATAACACAGTTCACCTATGCCGTCTGGGACGGAGAAAACATGTTTATGGAAAACTACATAGAGGGCGAAAGCAATCCTTAATAAGGACCGTATAGACAACTGCTATATATAAAGGCTCTATACATATCAAAGTAACAATCCATTCTAAAAATCATGTAGAATGGATTGTTACTTTTTTTATATAAAGTCATCGACTATATTATATAAAGTCACATCTTACAGAAGCGCAGGCAAGCGATAGAGCCCCACTCCATTGCTTCCCTTTATCAATATGCATCGGTGCTCAGGACGCTGTGCGCTGATAGTCTCTTCCACAGCCTCCACATTAGGAAACACAGGAAACTGAGTATTAGTCTTGCCAAATTCCTCACCGACAAGCCATACTGTCTGTATGCCAGAAGACTCAAGCATATCGACAATCTTCTGGTGTTCTGCCACCGACACTTCACCCAGTTCACGCATATCGCCGAGGATAGCCATCTTCGGTTCCTTCACCTCAAGTTTACGGAAATCCTCTATCGCAGCCGCCATACTCGTAGGGTTAGCATTATATGCATCCACCACAAGGCTATTTGTGGCAGTCATGACAAGTTGCGACCTATTGTTGCTCGGCTGATAATTCTCCAGTGCCGACTTTATCTTCTCGTCATCCACGCCGAAGTGTCTGCCCACCGTGACAGCGGCAAGCACGTTGGGAAGATTATATGTTCCTATCAAGTGAGTCTCTATAAGCAATCCGTCTTCCATACGCACATTGAGATAGGGAGTGCAACTCTCCACCTTACCACCCACATAAGCCATGGTTTCGATGCCCCTCTCCGAAACCATCTGCACGAGGTCTGCGTCATGCATATTTAGGAAAGTGAATTTACCATTTCCGGCAAGATAATCATAGAGTTCACCCTTGGTGCGCTTCACTCCCTCAAAACTGCCAAATCCCTGCAGATGAGCACGTCCCACATTGGTGATGAGTCCGCAGGTCGGTTCGGCAGTTTCCACAAGAGTCTTTATGTCACCAGGATGACTTGCACCCATCTCCACCACAGCAATCTCATGTTCGGTTGTAAGTCGGAGCAGAGTCTTCGGCACGCCAACGTCATTATTGAAGTTGCCCTGCGTAAACATCACATTGTATTTCGTCGCCAAGACAGCCGACACGAGTTCCTTCGTCGTAGTCTTTCCGTTAGTACCCGTTATGCCTATCACAGGGATATCAAATCTGCGACGGTGCTCGCGCGCCATATCCTTAAAAGTCTGCAGCACGTCGTCAACAACAATCACACGACCATCATTCACATTGGCAAACAGCGCCTTATCATCTACCACTGCATAGCCGCAACCCTTCTCGAGCGCAGCAAGAGCAAACTTATTGCCATCAAACGATGCACCCTTCAGAGCAAAGAATATCGAACCCTCAGGACAGTTTCTGCTGTCGGTGGTATAACATCCCTGCTTGGCATACAATTCATAAAGTTCTTCGATTGACATCACTATATATTTTTCTGGTTGCACAAAATTACAAACAATTATTCTACGAGGCAACGAAAGGCAACAAAAATATTGTCAAGTAAAGATTGCACTTTCTGATATTATTAGTAATTTTGCATATGATGTCACAGACTGAATTACCATATATTACTCTTCACGGAGAAAAGTACTCTTTCCATGAGCCTCAGGTCATGGGAATACTCAATGTCACCCCCGACTCTTTCTATGCAGGAAGCCGAAAACAGACGGAAGCGGACATTGCCCAGCGCACCAATGAAATCATCAGCCAAGGAGCCACGATGATTGACATCGGCGCCTGCTCCACACGTCCTGGCTCCGACCCCGTGTCAGCCGAGGAAGAGATGGCGCGTCTGAGAAAAGCCCTCGTCGTCGTACGCCGAGAGCAGCCAGATGCCATCCTGTCTGTAGACACATTCCGTCCTGACATAGCGAAGATGTGTGTGGAGGAATATTGTGTAGACATCATCAACGATGTGTCCGAGGGATGCGAAGAGATGTTTCGTCTGACAGCAAACCTGCACGTGCCTTATATTCTCATGTCTACAGGTGCCACCACCGAAGACGTCAAGACGTTGTTTGTAGACAAGACCAAGGAACTCAATGCCATGGGATGCGACAATATCATCCTCGACCCGGGATACGGATTCGGAAAGGACATTGATCAAAACTTCCATATCATGAAGCGTCAGCAGGAGTTGCGCCTGTCGCACTACCCTCTGCTCGTGGGCATAAGCCGCAAGCGCATGATATGGCAACTGCTCGGCATCACTCCCGACGAAGCCCTCAACGGCACATCCGTGGTCAATGCCTTCGCTCTGCTTCAGGGTGCCGACATTCTTAGAGTGCACGACGTGAAGCAGGCAGTAGAAACAATCAAGATCATAAAGAAATGTTCCTCAACTTCGGAATAAAGGACGCCATCGACATCTTACTCGTGGCCCTGTTGCTCTATTATGTCTACAGGGTCATGAAGGCATCGCGCTCGCTTTATGTCTTCACGGGCATCGTGGTGTTTGTGCTTATGTGGCTCATTGTCAGCCAAGTACTCGAGATGCGTCTGCTTGGTGGCATCATGAGCCAGTTGATAAATGTGGGCGTCATCGGTCTCATCATCCTCTTTCAGGAAGATGTGAGGAAGTTTCTCTATAGCCTCGGTTCTCACCACCGCGTAAGACGCTTCTCCCACATGCTCGGCATCGGTTCCAAGGAAGAGTCCATGAGCAAGGAGTCCATAATGCCTATCGTCATGGCATGCCTCAACATGGCACGACAGAAGACCGGCGCTCTCATCGTGATAGAGAAAAGCATCAACATAGACGACGTGGTGGAGACGGGCGACATCATCGATGCACGCATCAACCAGCGCCTCATAGAGAACATATTCTTCAAGAACTCGCCCCTCCACGATGGAGCACTCATCATCTCCAAGAAACGACTCAAGGCCGCAGGATGCATCCTGCCAGTGGCACACGATATGGACATACCTAAGGAGTTTGGACTGCGCCACCGTGCCGCCATGGGCATCTCGCAGAGCAGCGACGCCCTCGCCATCGTGGTGTCGGAGGAGACAGGTCGCATCACGGCGGCAAAGAACGGAAAGTTTCGTGTAAGACTCTCCGCCGAAGAATTGGAAAGTATATTGACAGAGAATTAGAGAACTAAATACTACAATGGATTTATTAGAAAAGATTTGCATGCGTGCCAAGAGCAATAGGCAACGCATCGTGCTCCCGGAAGCTACCGAGGAGCGTACACTTCGTGCCGCCGACAAGGTTCTTGCCGACAAATTGGCTGATCTCATCCTTATCGGTAACCCAAAGGAGATAATGGATCTGGCAGCCAAGTGGGGTCTCTCTCATATTGACCAGGCCACACTCATCGACCCGCTCGACAATCCGAAGAGCGAGGAGTATGCCGCTCTGCTCACCGAACTGCGCAAGAGCAAGGGCATGACCATCGAGAAGGCCCGTGAACTGGTGAAGAATCCTCTCTATCTGGGTTGTATGATCATCAAGACAGAGGGTGCTGACGGACAGATTTCCGGTGCGCTGTCTACCACAGGCGACACTCTGCGTCCTGCACTTCAGATCATCAAGTGCGCCCCTGGCGTTTCCTGCGTGAGCGGTGCCATGCTCGTGCTCACACATGAGCAGCAGTATGGCGAGAACGGCATCGTTGTCATGGGCGACGTAGCCGTTACTCCTAACCCTACAGCCGACCAGTTGGCACAGATTGCCTACACCACATGCCAGACAGCGAAGAGCGTGGCAGGATTTCAGGATCCTCACGTTGCCATGCTGAGTTTCTCTACCAAGGGTTCTGCCAAGGATGCCATCGACAAGGCTACAGGCAAGAGCGTCTACATCATCGACAAGGTGATAGAGGCCACAAAGATTGCCAAGGAGCGCTATCCAGAGATGAAGGTCGACGGTGAACTGCAGGCAGACGCTGCTCTCGACCCTGCAACGGCTGCAAAGAAGGCTCCAGGCAGCGATGTAGCAGGCAAGGCCAATGTGCTCGTAGTGCCAAACCTCGAAGTGGGCAACATCGGCTACAAACTCGTGCAGCGTCTTGGCGGTGCCACAGCCATCGGTCCTATCCTCCAGGGTATAGCACGTCCTGTCAACGACCTTTCACGCGGTTGCTCGGTAGACGACATCTACTACATGGTGGCAATCACAGCCTGCCAGGCTATGGATGCGAAGGAGGCATAAGTCATCATCAACAAATAAACGCCTAACAAAAACAACAATGAAAATATTAGTATTAAACTGCGGTAGCAGTTCCATCAAATACAAACTCTACAACATGGACGACCACTCTGTCATGGCTGCCGGTGGCGCTGAGAGAATTGGTCTTGACGAGAGTTTCGTAAAGGTTACCTTGCCCAACGGTGAGAAGAAGAAGATCATGCACGACATGCCTGAGCACAACGAGGGTGTGAACTTCGTGCTCAGCCTGCTCACCGACCCTGAGCTCGGTGCCATCAAGTCGCTCGACGAGATAGACGCCGTAGGCCACAGAGTGGTGCAGGGTGGTGACAAATATTGCGAGAGCGTCATCGTGGACCAGAGCGTGGAAGACGGCATCGAGGAACTCTGTGACCTCGCGCCTGTGCACAACGCCGGTCACCTGAAGGGTCTGAAGGCAGTAGACAAGAATATGCCTGGCACTCCACAGGTATGCGTCTTCGACAATGCTTTCCACTCTACCATGCCTGCAAAGGCATTCCTCTATGCCATCCCTTACAATCTCTATGAGAAGTATCATGTGCGCCGCTACGGTTTCCACGGCACCTCCCACCGCTACGTGTCACAGCGCGTATGCGAGATGCTCGGTCGTGACATCAAGACCCAGCGCATCATCACATGCCACATCGGCAATGGTGCATCGGTAAGCGCTGTGCAGTATGGCAAGTGCGTAGACACCTCTATGGGTCTCACCCCTCTGGCAGGCCTGATGATGGGTAGCCGTTCGGGCGACATCGACCCTTCAGCCGTGACATATCTCATGGACAAGTTGGGCAAGAAGCCACAGGAGATGGCAGACTTCCTCAACAAGGAGAGCGGTGTGCTCGGCATCTCCGGCGTAGGTTCCGACATGCGTGACGTGGAGAATGCTGCCGCAGAAGGCGACGAGCGCGCACGACTCGCTCTTGACATGTATGCTTATAGAATCAAGAAGTACATCGGCGCTTATGCTGCTGCCATGGGCGGTGTAGACATCATCGTGTGGACAGCAGGCGTGGGTGAAAACCAGATTGGCATGCGTATGGACTCTTGCGAGGGTCTGGAATTCCTCGGAGTGAAGATGGACGCAAAGGCAAACAACGTGAAGGGCGAGGAAGCCATCATCTCTGCTCCTGACTCAAAGGTTACAGTTTGCGTCGTTCCTACTGACGAGGAGCTCGTCATTGCCAAGGACACTCAGGAACTGTTGCTGAAGAGCAGAAATTAATTTAATATGCCAACAAGTATATAATGGCATAGACATAAAAAAAGGGCTGGATTCCACACGCAAGGAATTCAGCCCTTTTTGTTTTTTAATAGTGGGAGAAATCTCCGTTCCGTTGTTCGGAATGTGCGTTCCGTTGTTCGGAATGACCGTTCCAAACTTGCGAATGTCCGTTCCGTAGTACGGAACGGAGAATAAACCTAAGCCTCTATTTGTATCTCACGAACTCCTCTGGCGATGTAGTATAAAGGTTATCAAACCAATAGGAGTTTTCCACATGCACATGCGAACCCAGTGTATGGCGATAGAGGTATTCATAGAATTCCTTGTATGTCTGCTTGGGATTCTCTGAGAGTGTGTTTACTATATTGTTGGAAAAGCGGTCACTCATCCACACACCCAGTTTGGCGGAGTGATAGTCGGCAAATGAGTTCTCCGTACCGTCCGAACTGGCTAAGGCAAGAATACCCGTGATTTCATTTGCTTGAATTGCCATATTTCTCGAGTGACAGGGTTCAAGTAGCATGAGCATCTTGCGATAGCGCTTATTACTTTCCATTTTCATAAGCGTTTCCCTCCATTCGCTGTCAGAGAGATAGTGTTGCAAATCTTTCCAATAGAAGCAGTTGGGAATGCGTCCTTTAGCGTCAGTGCCATGTCCGCTCCAAAAGACGAGAACATTACTCTCATCACTTGTATTTAGGACATTGGGGAGGTGACTGCTTTTATTACCAAGCATGATATTCTTTATGTCGTCTATAGTAAGACTGTCTGTGCTATAGTCTATCTTTGCAGTTTTATAGAGTTCAGCGCCATCCGTACTGCAGCGCACCTCGCCTTGATAGAGATTGTTCTTGTTGTAGGCAATATTGTCAGACACGACAAGAATGATATGATCATCATCCCAACCATATTGTTTCAACATCTGATACACATTGAGCACGTCAGCCTGATGGCGATAGTCATCCCAGTTGGACGAAGCCTGCACCAACAATGCCCACTTGTCTTTCAGTGGTTTGTATTCCGTGTATTTGTAATTTGTATTCAGTTCTGGAATATTAGTGTTCACCCAGTTCCACGAAGCCATACTTGAAGTAGAATGAGCATCTCCTTTTCGGCTACGATATTCCATAGCAAAGAATTTGTCTCCGTAGTAAAGCCAATGCACGTAGGTGCTCTGCGCGAGGCTTGTGTATGCTTCACTGTCAAAACGCAGTATTCCGCTTGCTCCCATTATCTTTGCATACTCACCGTCCTTGAGCATCTGCAAAAGGTCACGCAGACCCAGTTCGTTCCATGCCAAACATGTTTCCGTGCCGGTGGATGTGATTTTGCGGATAGTCTCATTGGTGTCCGACTGGTCGGTGTCAGAATGCGTCTTCATGAAAGCCGCCAATCCTGACAGCAGTATAGCATCATAGACCTGTGCTTCAGCACCTGACGGGGCGTAACCAAAACGGTTTTCATATGCCACTTGGAAACCTGTTGCTGGGTCGGCATAAGGTGCTATACCCTCCATGCAATCCTCTATCAAGTCGCTGATGTCGGTCAGGGAAGAAGACAAAGCACCATTAGCAAAGAGAAGGTGATGGGTGGTGACGGTCAGTTCCTCTTCGGCTTTCGCCTTGGCTTCAAGAATGGTTTTCACCTCGCTGACGTTCTCTACGGCACAGATAAGGTAGTCGACACCAAGAGCCATAGCCTCTGCCGCTTTTCCGTCAAGGTTGTCATCGGTATACTGGATATTGTTCTCACTTTCTAACTTCATACCCATATTGTTGGCTTGATATGGTGCCCATTCATAGAAAGTCTTGCCGTAACTGTTGTCGGGTGACAGCACGGCAACACTCTCCGCTCCGTCTTCCCATGCCGTCGCAAGAAGGATTTCGCTCTGGCTCACATCCGTCTCGCATAGCGACCAAAGGAAAGGCTTTTGGGCTTTGTCGCCCGATTTGGTCACAGCATATCTGCGCACTATGTCTTCGCTTGTTGCACAAGGTGTGATGAGAGGTTTGTCTGGCTTGCCGTCTGCACTATAGCCATTGTCATCAGTCTTCTTGTAAGCCTTTGCCATCACATTGACATTATCATTGCGCAGCGGTCCAACTACAAGCATGATGTCATCGCGTTGAGATAAAGACGAGGCGAGAGTCTTAAGATCTTCCTTGTCCTCATCGTGCCATTCTATATCCAGATCGATGGCTGAGGTGTCGCCTGCTTGCGTCAGATACTTTTGTGCATTGCGTATGTTCGTCAAGGCCCATTCGACCGTATTCTCCATACGTTGCTTATACTCGGCACTTTGACTGAGAGGCAACACGA
>CAVKNF010000027.1:0-19976 GCA_963657415.1 bacterium
CTTCGTATGTCATTCCGAGCGCCTTTCCCAGTCCTTCTACGTCGGGACGCATCACAGTGGTCAGTTCCGTCTTGCTGATGCCGCAGATGGCGGAGTACTGGTCAAACATGCTGATGTTGTCGAGGTTGTTCAGCTCGCTGAAGATGCTGAGCTGCGAGAACTTGGTGATGCCCGTGATAAATGTAAACTCCAGATATGGGTCGAGCTTCTTCAGCGGACTGTAGAAGTTCTGCATTATGAAGCGTAGCTGCTGCAGGTTCTCTTTCTCATGCACCACGTCGAGCAGTGGTGCATCATACTCGTCGATGATGACCACCACCTTCTGACCCGTCTGCTCATATGCGCGTCTCACTAGTCCGTCAAGTCGCTCATTGGGATCCACCTCTTCCTCGTTCCTCCCATACACATTTTCATAGTTGAGTAATTGAAGATGAAGGTAGCGCTTCAATGCTTCCTTGTCGAAGTGCTTCGCTCCACTCATATCAAAATGGAGCACGGGATGCTTCACCCATTCCTTCTCATAGTCGGCGATGGCAAGACCTTCAAAGAGATCCTTTCTTCCTTCGAAGTAAGCCTGCAGGGTGGAGGCAAATAGTGACTTACCGAATCGTCTTGGACGACTCAGAAAGACATAATTCATACCTTTCGTCAGAAAATCAACGATATACTTCGTCTTGTCCACATAAAGATAGTTACCCTCACGAATCTTCTCAAAGGTCTGTATTCCTACTGGGTATTTGTTTACGATTTCAGTCATAGCCACGCACACTTTAATCTTGATGCCACAAAACTACGAATAAAATCGTGGAATACAAAAAAAATGCAGTAAAAACCATAGGCTGCAGGATATGTCATCATTTAGCTGTCATCTGCAGTCTAATTTCGGTTCTATCCGTCTGCTTGTCCAGTCGCATAGCCCGCTACGCTCCTTCACTTACAGACTATTAGTGTACATTTTGTATAATGTATTGATATTAAATACATTGCATTAAAGGTGTAACATTTTGTACATATCTTGAAAACAAAATGTGCACCTTTAATTTGTTGATATTCTTCCAAGTAAATTCTTTTTGTTTGTAGTTTTGCAAGCGAAGAATTTGAACCTGTCATTACCTTTACTTTTTATAAAGACTATCGGCCAATCACTTGCAGACGTGCAAGTCAGCAATGAGCACATTATGAGAGTAAGAGGCTTTGGCTTGGCGAGAGAAAAAAAACTAAAAACATCAACAAACTAAAAACCAACAGTTATGAGCAGAAACTTATATCGCAAGTGTGGCTTGGAGGCTGCTTTATGCAAGTGCACCTTTGCGCTGGCATTGCTTTTTCCAGCAAATGAAGCATTCGCTGCCGGTCTGGACGGTCCTATTAAGGGAAAGATCGTCTCCACATCTGACAACGAACCTCTCATAGGTGCCACCATCGAGGTGCAAGGTCGCAACGTGAACGCAGTGAGCGACATCGACGGAAACTTCGTCATCGATGCCAATGAGGGCGAGACTCTCATCATCAGTTACATCGGTTTTGAGAAACAAAAGGTGAAGGTGAAGGGTGACGACCTCAACATAAAACTCCAGGAGGAGTCACACTCGCTTAATGATGTGGTGGTGATAGGTTACGGCGTGCAGAAGAAGAAACTCGTCACTGGTGCCACCGTGCAGATGAAGGGTGAGGACCTCGCCAAGCGCAACACTGGCAATGCACTTCAGGCCATGCAGGGACAGACTCCCGGTGTGAACATCATCTCTGAGAGCGGTCAGCCTGGTGCAGGCATGAAGGTGATAATCCGTGGTCAGGGATCCAACACCAACAACAAACCTCTTTATGTCATCGACGGCATACCGGGACTTGACATCACCACAGTGAACCCTTCCGACATAGAGTCTATCGATGTGCTCAAGGATGCGGCATCGGCTGCCATCTATGGTGCACAGGCAGCCAATGGTGTGGTCATCGTCACCACAAAGGGCGGCAAGAAAGGTCACGCGCAGGTGACTTTCGACGGATATTACGGATGGCAGACAGTAGCCAAGAAGGTGAAGATGCTCAATGCCAGCCAGTATATGCAACTCATGGATGAGCAGAACATCAACTCTGGCGGTTCTGCCTATGACTGGTCGTCAATCGCCTCCATCCACGCCGCCAACGGCAATATCTATGACACCGACTGGATGAAAGAGATGTTTCAAGGTTCGGCTCCCGTGCAGAACTACACTCTCGGAGTCAATGGAGGCAATGACGTCACCACATATGCCATTTCGCTGGGATATTATTCACAAGACGGCATAGTGGGTGGCAACAAGGCAAGCAACTATGAGCGCTATAATTTCCGTTCCAATACCGAGCAGAAACTCTATGGCAACCTATTAAAGATAGGTGAGAACCTCTCCTTCGCATATACCAAAAACCATGGCGACATCACCGGCAACATGTATAACAACAAGTTGCGTGGTGCCTATGCCACCTCCCCTCTGCAACCTCTCTATCTGCAGCAGGACGGACGCGATGACCTCAACAACGGTTACTCCTACTCCACATCCAATGACTGGTATCAATATGACGGCAACCCTGTGGCTGCCCTCTATCGCAACCAGAACATGAATGACGCGCAAAACTGGGTGGCAAATGTCTATGCCGAACTCCAACCTATAAAGGACCTTCGCATAAAGACTCTCCTCGGATTCAACCACAACTCCAACTCCTATCGCCAGTACAGTCCGATGTATTACTCCACGACAAATGACAACAATATGGGAGCATCCACTGTCATGGAGAATATGACAAAGAACTGGACTCTGACGTGGACCAACACTGCCATGTATGACTGGACAATGGGACTCCACCAGATGAATGCCATGCTCGGTATGGAGGTGGAGCGTGCTCAGGGCAACTACATCTCAGGCAATGCCTCGCTGCTGAGCATATATGACCAATGGAGCACCGCCTACCTTACTAACAACAACAGTGGTAACAACGGTCAGATAGCAGGCTATCCCACTGAGGACTACCGCCGTATATCCTATTTCGGACGTATCGGATGGAACTATAACGACCGCTACATGGCCAATGTCACAATGCGTGCCGACGGTTCGTCACGCTTTGCCAAGAGTCACCGTTGGGGCTTCTTCCCTTCAGTGTCAGCAGGATGGGTGGTGACAGGCGAGAAGTTTATGGAGGGCACACGCTCATGGCTCGACTTCTTCAAGATCCGTGGCAGTTGGGGTCAGGTAGGCAACAACAATATCGATCCATTCCTCTATGCAGCCACAGTGACACTCAGCAATGTGGGCTACAACTTCGGCACGGGCAAGGGTTCGACACTCAATACCAATGGTGCCATAAGTGACCGCCTCGGCAACTCCGAACTCAAATGGGAGACATCAGAGCAGACCGACTTTGGTTTTGACGCACGATTCCTCAACTCACGCCTCGGACTCAACTTCGACTGGTATTACAAGAAGACCAAGGACTGGATCGTGCAGGCTCCGGTATTGGCTACTGCCGGTGCCAACGCACCTTATATCAATGGCGGTAATGTGACCAATAAGGGTATAGAAGTAGGACTTACTTGGGATGACCACATCTCAAAGGATTTCAATTATCATGTGAGTGCCAATATGTCTTACAACAAGAATGAGGTGGGCGAGATTCCTACCGAGGGCGGTATCATCCATGGCTACTATTCAGGATCTACCAATGCCAACATCATGTTTAACAACCAGCCGGAGTTCTTCCGCTGCGAGAACGGTCATGCCATGGGTTACTTCTGGGGATATAAGACAGCAGGCGTATTCCAAAACCAGAAAGAGATAGACGACTGGAAGGCTGCAGGCTACGGCGTGCTGTCGGGCACCGAGCCTGGTGACCTCAAGATAGTGGACATAGACCATAACGGCACCATCGACGACGAGGACAAGACAGACCTTGGCAACGGTATACCGAAATATAACTTCGGTTTTAATCTCGGTTTCAACTACAAGCAGTTGGACTTTTCTGCCACATTCTCAGGAGCAGCAGGATTTAAGGTTGCCAACGGCGGCTACCGCAACTGGGGTAACAGTTCGAAGGCCAACTACACTGCCACATTCCTTGACCGCTGGCATGGCGAAGGCACTTCCAACAAGTTGCCACGACTCACCAATGATGACCGTAACTGGACAAACTTCTCAGACATCTATCTGCAGAATGGTGACTACCTGCGCATAGCAAACATCACCCTGGGCTATGACTTCTCTAAACTCATCAGTCTCAAGGCCATCTCTCAGGCACGCCTCTATTTCCAGGTGCAGAATCTCTATACCTTCACCTCATATGATGGAATGGATCCTGAGGTGGGGTTCGGCGAGATGTCATGGATGTCGGGCGTAGACACAGGATCTTATCCTCATGCACGCACATTTATCGTAGGTGTAAACTTGAAATTCTAAAAGCATAATTACTATGAACAAGATAAAATCAAACATACTGTTTGCGGGACTCGCTGCCTTGGCGCTCTCTTCATGCACCGACAGTTTCCTCGACACATCGTCGAAGACAAGTCTCACGTCGACCAACTACTATAAGACCGCATCGCAGGCCGAGTCGGCTGTCATAGGTTGCTATGACCGCTATCAGAACACAGTGTCAAACGGTAACCTGTCGCTCTATCAGATATCCGAGATGATGTCTGACGACTGCTTCGGCGGTGGCGGTCCCGATGATGTGGACCTTCGTCTGCTCGACCGCATGGATCAGACCATGAGGTCAGCATCCACCAATCTTCTTGGCGGACTTTGGGGCGATTATTATAAATGTGTATACAATTGCAATCTACTTATCGGTTCGCTCGACAACATCCAGTGGGCATCAGATGCAGAGCGCAAGTCAGTGGAAGGACAGGCACGTGCCGTGCGCGCTCTGACATATTTCGACCTTGTGAGAATGTTTGAGAATGTTCCTTTGCTGACGGCTCCTTCATCAGACAAGGTGCCACAGGCAGCACCCGACGAGGTCTACAAACTCATCGTCGAAGACCTGAAATATGCGGCAGAGAATATCCCTGTTGACAAGTTCACCGACAACAGTGCCACACTCGGACGCATCTCACGCTATGCCGCTGCAGGAATGTTGGCACGCGTATACCTATTCTATGACGGAGTATACAACAACAATGAGTTTAAGACCATGCCTGGCGAACTATCCAAGGCTGACGCGCTGAAATATTGCGAAGAGGTGATAAGTTCGGGCAAATTCAAACTCGAGGACAACTATGCCGACCTGTGGCGTGCATCGAGTGCCCAGGCATCCAACAAGGAGCAGGGACTCAAGGACACCTATAAGGAAGCAAGCCAGGAGATACTCTGGGTGGTGAAATTCAATAACGACCAGACATGGAGCGGCAACTCCAACGGCAACCGCTTTGTCATCAACATCGGCATGCGCAACACATGGGCGGCACCCTATGGATTTGGATGGGGAGCATGCACCGTCACCAATTCGGCACGCAATATCTACAGTGCTGACGACAAGCGTTGCGACGCTTCCATCATAGATGCTCGCAATCTGACCAACAACGACGGCAACTCCACAGTCTATGAGGCTCAAGCCAAGACCGATGCCTGCGACTTGACGGGATACAACATCAAGAAGTATACTCCGCTGGTCTACAGTGACGGATCGTTTGTGGTAGACAATGAGAGCGATGTGTCAGGTCACAACTTCATGACATCACAGGATGCAGACTGGATATTGCTCCGCTATTCCGACGTGCTGCTTATGGCAGCCGAACTTGGCAGTAGCAATGCCGTGCAGGACTACAACAGCGTGATGTATCGTGCCTATGGCAACCACAATCATGACGTGAGCGCCACACCTACACGCGAAGAGATATGGCAGGAGCGCCGCCGTGAGTTTATGGGCGAGGGCATACGCTATTTCGACCTGCGCCGTCAGGGTCTCGATGCATTCGTAAAGGGCATCATGGGTCAGGCTTATGACAACGGCTCTACGTCAGGCACACCTACAGAGGTATACCAGAACACTCAGCAGACTACCATTGCCGACACTTTCAAGGAAACCAACATCCACGAGAAGAGAGGTTTCTGGCAGATACCAAGTTCTGAGATATCACTCTCGGGCGGTGTCTACAAGCAGAATGTCGGCTGGTAACAACTGACAAGGCAACACAGCAAGAGAACATACCGAATTTTGTTATCTTTGCAGCAATGAATCCTTATTACTGACAAAAAAACAACAACATTGAAGTATGAAGCAGATAAATGAATCCCAACACACACTCTGCATGAGGACAGTCACCATCGTGATGTCCTCACTCTTGCTGTGCCTTTCACTTTATGTAAGGGCCAACAGTCTTGACTTCCGCAGTCTTGACACCCCAGCAGGTCTTGCCGACTGTCATGTGAGCACAATCCTGAAAGACCGCAACGGATTCCTCTGGATAGGTACGGCATCAGGACTGAGCCGCTATGATGGATTCCGATTCAATAACTTCTATTCCAGTACCACTGACAAGTCATCCCTGCGCAGTAACCAGATAGAGGGGCTGGAGGAAGACAGCAGTGGCAACATATGGGTGCAGACCAATGAAGGTTACTGCATCTATCACTCCGACACTGAGAATTTCACCAATGATGTCGACGCCTGGATGAAAGCCCACGGCATGCAGGGCACTCCCAACCGCGTCTTTGTGGATGCCAGGGGATGCCTGTGGATTGCTGTCAATGACAAGGGATGCTATTATTACAATCCCTCTACAGGCAAAAACTATCTTTTCAAGTCGGGCAGCAGCAAAGGCTCTCTGCCTGACGAGGCAGTCACTGGCATTACCGAGCATGACAATTCGCTCGTGCTCTCATTTGAGGACGGCACGCTGGCACGCCTCGACGGACCATGCCACCGCATAGTGTGGATCAACAGTTATCTGGCAAAGGCCAACAATCACAACCGTCACTACTACAGCACATATATAGATTCGCGCTATAACTATTGGGTGAGCAATCACGCCATGGCCCACACTTGGATCTACTCCAGCATGTTGCGCAGATGGTTTTCTTCTCCTACAGAGTTTTTCAATTCCATAGGAATGTATGGCATGAGCGATGTCTTCATAAAGGATATCAAGGAAGACAGCCATCATAATCTGTGGCTTGCTACAGAGCATGCTGGACTCTTCATTGCCAACATAGCCAAGCGCAATCTGCAGCATATCGTCCATGATGCAAAGTATCCCAACACTCTGCCCGACAATACTCTGCAGAGTCTCTATATAGACCATAGCGATGCCGTCTGGATAGGTACATATAAGAATGGCGTGGCATACTACTCCCCGTCATTGTCACATTTCCCCACTGTCAATATCGGTGACATATGCACCGTGACGCAAGATAGCAAGGGCAACTATTGGTGTGGCACTAATGACAATGGGCTGATATGCTATGACCCCGCTACGGGCACAGCAGTCAACTTCGGCAGAGAGCAGACGGGACTGTCGACCGATGTCGTGGTGAGCAGTCTCACGGCAAGCGACGGCAGCATGTGGTTTGGTTCGTTTAATGGCGGACTCACGCATTATGCCAACGGTAAGTTCAGTATTTATAATCAGCACAACTCTCCTCTTGCCAGCAATAGTGTGTGGTCGCTGGCTGAAGACAGACAAGGCAACATCATCATAGGAACTCTCGGCGGAGGATTGCAGGTGCTGAATCCACAGACAGGCAAGTTTACTACCTATACGCCAGAAAACTCCAAATTGCCTTCTCGATATGTCTCAGTGGTGGCTGTTGACCACGACGGACGCATCATAGCCGGACATTCACGCGGACTCTCTGTCATTGACTTGCACAAGAATAGTGTGAGTCCGCTTCCCGCCACTGTAGACGGGAGCAATTTCTCGAGCATATCAGTCAATGACGTGTTTGTGGATAGTCGCGGACTGATATGGAATGCCAACATGTCGGGACTGGATGTCTATGACCCCGAGACACGCCGCATATACCATCTCTACAAGAGTCAGCAGATGGCATGTGCACTGTGTGAAGACCGCGACGGCAACATATGGGTGACTCTCTCCAACAGCGTCATCCGTGTGAAGGTGAACCGTGGTGACTCAGGACTTACATTCTTCTCCAACAGTTTTGACGAACTCGACGGACTGCAGAAGCGCCGCTACAACTTCCGTAGTATATATAGCGACAACAGAGGACAAATCATTGTGGGCGGACAAGACGGCATCAATGCCATCCCTTCACGTTCGCAACGTCAGATGGCTGCCAACACCAAGGTGCTCTTCTCAGGCATAGTCTTGTTTGACCATCCGCTATCGGTAGGCGAGAATTACATGGGACGTGTCATCATGGACCAGTCGGTCAACACCTCGAGGAGACTCAACCTCAGATATGACGAGAATGCCTTCACGGTGCTTCTCTCCACAAATCACGTGTCAGTGCCAGAGAAATGTCATTTCATGTATCGTCTGAAGGGATTTGGCGACGACAAGTGGCTCACCACAGTGGAGTCGCAACCCAGCGTCACCTACACCAACCTGCATCCCGGCACCTACACGCTGCAGGTGAGAGTGGTGGAGCGCGACGGCACGGTGACAAATGACATTAGCGAACTGGTCATACACATAGCACCGCCTTTCTATATGTCTACATGGGCATACATCATATATATAGTACTCATAGCACTTGCCATCTGGGCCGTGTGGCACATCACTCTGCGTCGTCAGATAGAGAAGATGCGCATAGAGCAGATACGCCAGGAGGCTGAGCGCAATAAGAAGATGGACGAGATGAAACTCTCGTTCCTCACCGACATAAGTCACGAACTGCGCACTCCGCTCTCGCTCGTCATCTCGCCTGTAAAGGCAATGATAGACAAGGAAAGCGACAGTCAGAAGAAGAGCCGCCTGCAACTAATACTCCGCAATGCAGAGCGATTGCTCAATCTTGTAAACCAGACTCTCGACATACGCAAGATAGAGACCCACGCCATGCAACTCAACTGCAAGGACGGCGACATAGTGAGACTCGTGCACGACATAGCCGACGACTTCTCCAGACTCTCGCAACAGGACATACGCCTCACTTTCGTAAGCAATGTGTCGTCCCTTTGCATCCCGTTTGACTTGGACAAGATGCAGAAGGTCATCACCAATCTGCTGAGCAATGCCTATAAGTTTACCCCCGAGGGAGGCTCTATATGCGTAAAGGTGCAGTTGGATGACAAAGAGTCAGGTAAAGACAGATGGAGGCTGCTCATCTCCGTTACTGACACTGGATGCGGCATCAGCGATGAGGACAAGAAGCATGTCTTCGACAGATTCTATCAGACCAAACACCGCAAGGAGTCGGAGTATGGTGGCAACGGACTTGGACTGAATATCTCTTATGAATATGTGGCTATGCACGGAGGAAGCATCACCGTAGCCGACAATGCCGACAACGGAGGCAAGGGAACAGTCTTTACTGTCACACTTCCCGTGGAAGTAAAGCATGAGGTGACCAGCGTGGTCTTAAATAATAAAGACACTGCAGACAAAGCCATAAAAGCAGACAATGGCGGTGATATGCACGACAAGGAGGTGCTGATAGTTGACGACAGCGACGACTTCCTCTCATTCATGAGCGAGATGCTGGGCGAACACTACCGCGTGCGCACAGCCGTCAATGGAAAGGATGCCTTGGAAAAGATACATGAACACAAACCTGACATCATACTGAGTGACGTGATGATGCCCGAGATGGACGGCAACGAACTCTGCCACTATCTGAAGGACACACAGCAGACAGCCAACATCCCGTTTGTCATGCTCACGGCACGTCTCTCCACCGAGCACAAGATAGAAGGATTCACTTCGGGTGCTGACGCATATATCACAAAACCATTTGACTTCGACCTGCTGCTTGTGCGCATAGGCAATCTGCTGCGCTCGCACGGCAATGGTCTGCAGCCACATAAGATAGAACCGCAGATTACGGAGGAGAAGATAACATCCATGGACCAGCAACTCGTCGACAAGGCTACGGCTTATGTGGAGAAGAATCTCGACAATGCCGACCTGTCGGTAGAGATGATGAGCGATGACTTGGGCATGTCGCGCGTGCACCTCTACAAGCGTCTGCTGTCAATCACGGGCAACACCCCGTCGGAGTTTATCCGCATCATCCGTCTGAAGCATGCGGCAAGACTTCTGCGCGAAGGACAATATAATGTCAGCGAGGTGGCTTACAAGGTGGGATTCAATATGCCACGCTATTTCTCCAAATACTTCAAGGAATACTACGGCATAGGGCCGTCGCAATATAAGAACAAACAAACGTAAATATGAAAAAGACCGGATTATTATTGACCGCAATGCTACTGTTCGGTGCTTCGGCTTTTGCCGCAGGCTATACCGACAATGGAAAGGGAATAACCCTGCAAGTAAAGAATGCCAAAGCCAACGGTGCGCGTCTTGTGACGCTCGAGGTTGTCAACGATGACATCATCCGTGTGCGTGCCACATGCGAGAATGCCTTTCCCGACAAGCAAAGCCTCATTATAGTGCCACAGAAGGCTACGCCAAAATATAAGGTGACAGAGAAAAACGGTGTCATCACCCTCAAGGCGAAGAATGTGCAGGCTGTAGTCAACGAGTCTACAGGACACATAGCATTCTATGACGCTAAGGGCAAACTCCTGCTCAACGAGACTGCAGAGGGCAAGACTTTCAGTCCTTACACTGTGCCTGAGTCAGAGATAGGACTTGGCACGACTCTCGCTGAAGCCAACAAGCATGGGTGGTCATGGAATGCAACATTCGAGAGTAGTGACGATGAAGCATTCTACGGTCTCGGTCAACATCAAGCGGAGGACTTCAACTATAAGGGAAAGAATGAGGAGTTGTTTCAATACAACACCAAGATATCCGTACCGTTTGTCATGTCCAACAAACATTACGGCGTACTTTGGGACTCTTACTCTCTCTGCCGTTGGGGCAATCCCAATGCCTATCAGCAACTCGGCAAGGTCTTTAATCTCTATAACCGCGAGGGAAAGAAGGGTTCGCTGACGGGAACATACAATGAGCAGAGTGGCAAGCAGATTGTGCGCGACGAGGACTCCATATATTTCGAGAACGGAGTAGAGGTGGAAAATCTGCCACACGACTTCAATTATGTGGGTTCGAATGTGGTATATGAGGGAATGATCGAACCGCAGGAGTCGAGCAACTTCCAATTCATACTTTACTATGCTGGCTACACCAAGGTGTTTGTTGACGGCAAGGAGGTAGTGCCCGAGCGTTGGCGTATGGCATGGAATCCTAATTCATATAAGTTTGCCGTGCGCTTGGAGAAAGGCAAGAAAGTGCCTCTGCGCATAGAGTGGCAACCTGACGGCACAGTGTCCTACTGCGGTCTGCGTGTGGCTACTCCACGCTCTGACAAGGAGCAGAATCAGATGTCCATATGGAGTGAGATGAGCCGCGACATGGATTATTATGTCATTGCCGGCAACGACATGGATAAGATTATCTCCGGTTACCGCACTCTCACTGGCAAGGCTCAGATTATGCCTAAGTGGGCTTTGGGATTCTGGCAGAGTAGAGAGCGTTACCGCACAGAGGACGAAGTGACGTCAACTCTCGCCGAGTTTCGTCGCAGACAGATTCCTATCGACAACATCGTGCAGGACTGGAACTACTGGAAGGATGACCAGTGGGGTAGTCATCAGTTTGATGAGTCTCGCTATCCTAATCCACAGAAGATGCTCGACGACGTGCACAAGATGCACGGCAGATTCATGATCAGCGTGTGGCCAAAGTTCTATCACAATACCGACAACTACAAAGAACTCGCCGCCAAGGGCTGGATGTATACTCAGGCGGTGAAGGACTCTCTCAAGGACTGGGTAGGTCCTGGCTATGTGGCAGGTTTCTATGATGCCTATTCAGAGGGTGCGCGCAAGATGTTCTGGCGACAGATGGACGAGAATCTCTACAGTAAATACAACTATGGCGTAGATGCCTGGTGGATGGATGCTTCCGAACCCAATGTGCGCGACTGCACGCCTATCGGTTACCGCAAGAAACTGTGCGGACCGACGGCACTCGGTTCTTCTACCGAATATTTCAATGCATACAGTATAGAGAATGCCGACGCTATCTATAACGGACAGCGCAACACTGGCAACAACAAGCGAGTGTTTCTCTTGACACGCAGCGGATTTGCAGGTTTGCAGCGCTATAGCACCGCTTCATGGAGTGGCGACATAGGCACACGATGGGAAGACATGCACGCTCAGATGACAGCAGGACTCAACTACTCCATGTCGGGCATTCCTTTCTGGGGAATGGACCAGGGAGGATTTAGCGTGGAGAGCCGCTACATGGCAGCGCAGGGATTGTATAATTCTACAGGTGAAGAGAACTCCGACATGAAGGAGTGGCGCGAACTGCAGACACGTTGGAATCAGTTTGGATGCTTCGTGCCTCTCTATCGCACTCACGGTCAGTGGCCACTGCGAGAGGTGTGGAACATTGCACCTGAAGACCATCCTTGCTACAAGTCTATCGTCTATTACGACCGTCTGCGCTATCGCCTCATGCCTTATCTCTACAGTATGGCGGCATGGGCAAATCTCAAGGACTACACTCTGATGCGTGGTCTGCCTATGGATTTCCAAGATGATGCTAATGTACTGAATATCGGTGACCAGTGGATGTTTGGTCCGGCATTCATGGCTTGCCCTGTATATAAATATGAGGCTCGCTCACGCAAGGTGTATCTGCCAAAGCAGTGCGGATGGTATGACCTCTACACGGGCAAGCACTATGACGGCGGACAGACTATCGATGCCGATGCGCCATATGAGAAGATGCCAGTATTCGTGCGCGAAGGTGTCATCGTGCCTTTCGGTCCTGAGATGCAGTGGAGCGACGAGAAGAAGGCCGAACTCATCAATCTCTATGTCTACACAGGCGCTGATGCCGACTTCCTGCTCTATGAGGATGAAGGCACCAACTATGACTATGAGCAGGGCAAATGCTCTACCATCGACATACGCTATGACGAGAAGTCAAAGACTGTCACCATAGGCAAGCGCAAGGGTGAGTTTGACGGCATGCTCCAAAACCGTCGCTTCAATGTCGTCATGGTGTCGGCAGACAACAACCAGGGACTTGACTTCAATGCCAAGGGCAAGATGGTGGACTACTCCGGTGCCGAAGTAAAGGTGAAACTTTAGAATAGGTTTTCAGTAATGAGAAGAACGCATTATATATTATCAGTCATTCTGGCAATGCTCTTTTGCCAGATGACTAACATCGCATATGCCCGCGAGCATCTCAATATCGACTCGTCATGGAGATTTACTCTCGGCGACTCTGTGCAGATGTCATCGACGACTTATGACGACTCTTCGTGGCGCTTGCTTGACTTGCCTCACGACTGGGCTATAGAGGGCGACTTCTCCGTGTCCAATCCGTCGGGTGCCAGTGGTGGCGCACTGCCTGGTGGAGTGGGATGGTATCGCAAGCATCTGCACATTGACATCAAGCCAGGAGAGAGATACTTCATCGACTTTGACGGCGTATATATGAACTCCACGGTCTATGTCAACGGCAAGAAGATAGGCTACCGCCCTTATGGCTACAGCAGTTTCCGTTATGAGATGACGCCTTATCTCAGTCCATCGGGCGACAATGTGGTGGCCGTGCGTGTAGACAACAGTGACCAGCCTAACAGTCGCTGGTATAGCGGATGCGGCATCTACCGTCATGTGTGGTACACATCCACTAATGCCATTTCCGTGGCACACTGGGGTACATATGTCACTGCCAAACAGCATGACAGCAATCATGCAGTAGTGAGGATAACAACGCAGATAGAGAGCACGCTTAGCAAAAAACAACGCGTGACACTGCGCCAGTATGTCATCGACGAGGAGGAGCAGACAGTGGCTTCTTCCACAACGACACTACATGTCGATGGCAATGCAGAAAACACTCAGCAACTCATCTTTAAGAAACCGCAGTTGTGGTCGGTGGAGCATCCTTACATGTATAAGGTGAAGACGGAGTTGATATGTGACGGCAATGTGGTGGACACTTATGAGACTAATACAGGTGTGCGTGACTTTAAGTTTGACCCTCTGACAGGATTCTCGCTCAACGGCAAGGAGATGAAGATCAATGGCGTGTGTCTGCACCACGACCTCGGTTGCCTTGGCGCGGCACTCAATGAGGATGCCCTTTACCGCCAACTGCGCATCATGAAGGAGATGGGTGCCAACGCTGTGAGATGTTCGCACAATCCTCCTGCTCCCGAACTCCTCAACATGTGCGACACCATGGGACTCATTGTCATGGACGAGGCTTTCGACATGTGGCGCAAGAAGAAGTCGCGCAACGACTATGCACGATTCTTCGACAAGTGGCACGAGCGCGACCTGCGCGACCTTGTGCTGCGCGACCGCAACCATCCGAGTGTGATGATGTGGAGCATAGGCAATGAAGTGCTCGAGCAATGGCAACATGCCGATGCTGACACGCTGTCGCTGGAGGAGGCCAATCTCATCCTCAACTTCGGACACGACATGTCGGCGCAGGCTGGCAACAAGGAGTTGTCGGTAAACTCACGACTTGCCATTAAGTTGGCTGACATCGTGCGCGAACTGGACCCCTCACGCCCCATAACGGCTGGATGCAACGAACCTGCCCCCAACAACAATCTCTTTCGTGGAGATGCTCTCGACATCATCGGATTCAATTACCACAGTCAGTGGATAAAGGATGTGCCGAAGAATTTCCCCGACAAACCGTTTATTATGACCGAAAGTGTGTCGGCTCTGCAGACACGTGGCTACTATGTCATGCCGAGCGACTCGATGATTCTTGCTCCTTCCGACTGGCGCATAACCTACACCGACCCGACTTACAAGTGCAGCGCCTATGACAACTGTCATGTGCCATGGGGATCTACCCATGAGCAGACTTGGGACATCGTGAAGCACACACCGTGGTGCTCAGGACAGTTTCTCTGGTCGGGATTTGACTATATAGGCGAACCTACACCTTATGGCTATCCTGCGCGTTCAAGTTATTTCGGAGTGGTTGACCTGGCAGGATTCCCAAAGGACTCTTACTATATGTATCAGAGTGAGTGGACGGAAAAACCTGTGTTGCACCTCTTCCCTCACTGGAACTGGATGCAGGGTCAGGATGTGGACATGTGGTGCTATTTCAACAATGCCGACGAGGTGGAACTCTATGTCAACGGCAAGAGTTGCGGTGTGAAGCGCAAGGCTGACTCCCATCAGTATCATATCATGTGGCGAGTGAAGTTTGAGCCTGGCAATGTGAAGGTCGTAGCACGCAAAAACGGAAATGTCGTGGGTCAGCAGACCATCCATACGGCTGGCGCTCCCGACCATATCCGCCTCACTGCAGACAAGAGCCAACTCATGGCCGACGGCAAGTCTCTTTCGTTTGTCACTGTGGAGGTGGTCGACAGATATGGCAATCTTTGTCCGAATGCCACTAATGATGTCCACTTTGATATAGATGGTCCTGCCACAATAGCGGGCGTGGACAATGGTTCGCAGACTTCCACTGAGCGCTTCCAAGCCAATCACCGCGAGGCTTTCTATGGCAAATGTCTTGTGGTGCTGAGATCAGGAAAGACAGACGGAAAGGTGACGCTGACTGCCAAGGGCATAGACCTCAAACTGGCATCGCTCGAACTCGCAGTGGGAAATGTAATCGATAACAAATAACAATAACAGCATATGAAACAAACAATCTTATCTGCAGCATTTGCTCTGACTCTTACGGCAAATGTAGTGGCGCAGACGCAGAGTCCTGTATATCTCAATCCTAAGGCTTCTGTAGAAGACCGTGTGCAGGATGCGTTGAAGCGATTGACAGTACATGAAAAGATACAACTCCTGCATGCACAGAGCAAGTTTACTTCTGCTGGTGTGCCCCGACTGGGCATCCGCCAGTTGAATATGAGTGACGGTCCTCATGGTGTGCGTGCTGAGGTGGACTGGAACTCTTGGAATACTGCCAACTGGACCAATGACTCCATCTGTGCCTTCCCTTCGCTGACATGTCTTGCCGCCACATGGAACCGTGACCTGTCGCAGGTCTATGGCAACGCCGTGAGCGAGGAGTTTGCCTTTCGTGGCAAAGACATCCTGCTCGGTCCTGGCACCAGCATAGCGCGTATGCCTCTCAACGGACGCAACTTCGAGTATATGGGTGAAGACCCTTATCTCTCGGGCGAGATGGCTGTGCCCTACATAAAGGCGGCGCAGAAGAATGGCGTGGCTTGCTGTCTGAAGCATTTCGCGCTCAACAATCAGGAAGTGGATAGGTTTACTGTTGCTGTCAATGTGGGCGAACGTGCCTTCCGCGAGATATACATGCCGGCATTCAAGAAGTGCGTGCAGGAGGGTGGCCTGTGGACTATCATGGGGTCTTATCCTCTGTGGGAGGGCGAACACATGTGCCATAACAACAAACTGCTCAACCAAATACTCAAGAAGGAATGGGGATTTGACGGTGCTGTCATCAGCGACTGGGGAGGCACTCATGACACTTGGCAGGCTGCCATGAACGGACTCGACTTAGAGATGGGTACCGACACCAACGGCAAGACTGAGGACAACTCCAAAGGCTACAACACCTATCGCCTGGCTGATGCTTTCGAGAAACTCATCAATGAGGGAAAGGTTCCCATGAGCGTGCTCGACGACAAGGCATCGCGCGTACTGCGCACCATCTTCCGCACATCAATGAATCCCGACAAGGTCATAGGCTCGCAGTGTTCGGCAGAGCATTATGATGTCTGCCGTCAGGTTGGCGAGGAGGGCATAGTGCTGCTCAAGAATCAAAATGACATTCTTCCGCTTAATGCCGAGAAGTATAAGAAGATTCTTGTCGTTGGCGACAATGCCGTGCGCAACATGAGCGAGGGCGGAGGTTCATCGGAACTCAAGACCCAGTTTGACATCTCTCCTCTCGAAGGTCTTAAGGCTCTTTATGGTGACAAAATAGAGTTTGCACGCGGATATTATGCCGGACGTGCTCTCTATGACGCAGTCGATACCCTTGACGCCGATTCTCTTGCACTACTGAAGGCCGAGGCTTTGGAGAAGGCAAAGGATGCAGACCTCATAATATATATCGGAGGTCTCAACAAAAACCACAAGCAGGATTGCGAGAATGGCGACCGCGAGTCGTATGACTTGTCTTATGGTCAGAATGAACTCATCGATGCTTTTGCCAAGATACAGAAGAATATCGTGGTCGTAACTTTCGGTGGCAATGCTTTCGCCACTCCTTGGATCAGCAAGGTGAAGGCAATGATGCATTGTTGGTATCTGGGATCTATGTCGGGCGTGTCTTTGGCTGACGTCATTTCCGGCAAAGTCAACCCAAGTGGCAAACTGCCTGTCACCTTCGCCAAGAAGCAGGACGACTACCGATGCTTCCAGTTTGGCAAGCGTGGCTATCCAGGTGTTGACGGACAGGTGTATTATGACGATGACATATATGTAGGCTACCGCTGGTTTAACACCCATAAGGTGCAACCGCAATTCCCATTCGGTTTCGGTCTGAGTTACACCACCTTCAAATATGGCAGACCGTCGCTCTCTGCCAAGAGTATGGACAAGGACGGCAAGATAACTGTCACCGTGCCTGTCACCAACACTGGCAAGATGGAAGGCAAGGAAGTGGTGGAACTCTTCATCGGTGACGTGCAGTCGTCAGAAGAACGCCCTGTGAAGGAACTGAAGAACTTTGCCAAGGTGCAGCTTGCTCCTGGCGAAACAAAGACTGTGAGTTTCGACATCACCGCCTCGGACCTGGAGTATTGGTCCACAAAAACTCATGGATTCGTAGCCGAACCTGGACTCTTCAAGGCATACATCTGCGCAAGCGAGACAGATGTGCGCGGTGTGGCAGATTTCGAACTGAAGTAACGCGCTTACATAATTTCTTTTGACATAACCATTTTGCAGTAAAAGCCATATGCTTGTATATCCTACAGCATATGGAAATTGGAAGAAATTTGCAGTGCGCTGCAAATTTACCAGGATTCTTCTGCATACTGCTTTACACCTCCCTTCACAATCCTTTCTCCGACGGTACATTCATGCCGTCAGCCATTCTATGGCGGAGACAACATGTATGCTTTTGCCGCTGACCTCCACATCGCGTGTGGGAGAGAAGGCGATGAGGGTCAGACGGTCGCAGCGCAGGGAGGAGGAGGCATTGACGAGTGCGCTCGTTTCTCGCTTGAAGGTCTTCTCGTTGTCGATGTCGTAGGCCACTTGGATGAGTTCCACAGCATTGTCCCTGTTGTTCTGCAGTCCTGGGTCAACGATGTAGGCCTTGGAGTTCCTGATTCGCTCCTTGCTCTTGAAGGAGTGTTTGGTGAGGAGTTGCACGAGAAATGCTTGGCGCAGGTAGTCCACATACTTCTTCGCCGTCATGTCGGTAATGTCCAACAACTTTGCCAATTCATCATATTTCACCTCTTGGCACGCATTGTTGATGAGGTGGTTGGCTATCTTTCTCAAGACATCTACATGACGAATGTTAAAGCGTGTCTTGATGTCTTTGTTGACGATTGCCTCCAACAGACTTTGCACATATCCCCGTTTGTTGCGTATCAGTTGCATCTCGGGGAAACCGCCATTGGTGATGTACTCCATGAAGGCTCGCTTCCGCTCGGCTTCCGCCTTGGTGGTGAGGCTGGTGGTGTCTATATGATGGTAGATGCAATATTCGCGGAACGAGAACGGGAACAGGTGGATTTCGTTGTAGCGTCCGGTGAGGTGCGTGGCAAGTTCTCCGCTCAGCAGTTTGGCATTGCTGCCCGTTACCACGATGTGGAGATGGCTCCTGAGAAGGCGGTTTACAAACAGATGCCAGCCTTCCACGTCCTGTATCTCATCGAGGAAGATATACTGGATGTCTATTCCATATATTTGATAGATGCAAGAGAGGACCGTGTTCAGGTCTTCGGTCTGCAGGTTAGCAAGGCGGTCATCGTCGAAGTTGGCGTAACCATATCTCACGCCGTGCTCCAACAACACTTTGTGGCAAAGCGTTGATTTCCCGCTTCGCCTTACACCAATGATGACTTGTGCCAATGGGCTATCAAACTCAAAAAGAGACTCCTCGCTTCTGGCAACCCATTTCTTGGGGTCGTAGCTTTCTGTGTATTCTTTCTGCTCTGCCAGCACTTGCAATATAACCTTTTCCTCTACCATATCCACTCTCTTTTTGTGTGTAAATTAGTTCTTGTTTGTAAAATTACAATAATTTACTAATAAGCAAGTGGTTACATGTACTAAACTTTGCTAAAATGCAGTTTTCGAAATCTTTTAATTTGCTAAAATGCAGTTTTTACAGATTGCTACTTTGCTAAAATGTAACTTTTCCGTTATCCTTCCCTAACAATCCACTCCCCGATGGTGCGCTGCTGGCTGTCGTAGTTAACGCCTATTTTATACAGGCGCTTGCCGTCGGCAGAATAAGGAATCAGGTAGCCCTTGTCATCTATCTGCTTGATGGCTTCCTCGGCAGAACCGTCGTACTTCAGTTCGAATACGTAGACAGCATCGGGCATGTGAACCACGGCATCGGCTCTGCCTATGGCACTGTCTTCCTCCACTCTCATATATGCACCCATTAGGTTAAAGATGAGGTAGAAGACAGTCTGGAAGTCGCGCTCGTTCTTGTTCGACAGGCGGTTGGAGATGCTGGCGAGGTAAGCCTTCAGGCGCACCATGGCTCCCTCGATGTCATCGTCGTAGAGTTTTTCCAGAAAATTGCCCACCAGACTGCTGTTGTCTATGGAGATGGGCGAGAGATAGTTGGGCGCCAGGCTCTTCAGTATGCCAATCTTCACCTCACGGTTGGGATAGCCCAAGGAGTAGCGCTTCAGTATAGGGTTGTATTTCTTGATGGTGAGGTAGCC
>CAVKNF010000028.1:0-19517 GCA_963657415.1 bacterium
TAGTCTCATGAAAGTCAATGTCCAACAAGATGCAGAGCTGTCTCATGATTTTTTTCTATGACAGGCACTTTTTGGTATGGGAAACTTTAGTAAGGAAAAGTACAGAATTACCCAAGACGAATATATCAATACCCTTTCTAAGCGGTATGATTTGGTGCTTACAAAATGTGTGGCTTTTGCAGAACTATACAAACAGGAATGCGAGTTGGCGAAATCATTGGATGCCAGATACAAAAAAAGTCTGATGCGCAAATGAAAACGCTGTTCTTGGCAAGGGATAATGCAAGTTTGTGTAGAGAAAAGTGTTTCTTGACTGAAATGAAAAAGGTGGAAGTGCGAAATTGATTTCACTTCCACCCTTAGCTTATAGTCTCCCAGTACCATTACATCTGCTACACCATCCATTTGTACAATTAGGACAAGCCACCCTCTTGTTGGTAAGTGGGTTTATGTATGTCCGATTGCCTCCACAAGTCCAACATTTCTTAGTTCCATGGCAAATATGGCATGTTTTTCCTCCCGAAGATGAATTTGTGTTGGTTGAATTACTACGATTATAATTCGTTCTATTAGAATTTGCACCAGAACTCTTTCCACTATTCATATTTTGAATAGCTTGACCTTTCAAAGTTCGCCACTCACTTTTTGTATAGTTTGAGCCATCAGATTTTTTATTATACTTACAAAAAGTCTGATACTCTTGCTCTTCCTCGCTAAGGACTTGATTGACACTCTGTTTTGCGATGTTGTTAAACACCTGGTTATATTGCTGTTGTTGAGCCATAGTTTTGGTAACAGCATAGTCTGGATCAAGCAGGTAATTCATGTTACCGCCACTAGAAGGTGTCATATAGCTATTTCCTCCATAGCTATATCCTCCCATATTTCCAATTCCTGCGAGCAGACCTTCCCCAAAACTGCCACAAGAAACGAACACAGGAACAAATATTGCCAGCAATAAGTACTTTAGCTTCTTCATAAGTTCTACTTTTTATTTGCCGTAATATTCAATGTGTAAATTTCACCATCAATATTCACTTTAGGGTGAATGTATGTCAAATGTCCTGCATTGTCAATAGTAATGAAAGCATCCGAAATACCCTCCAAGGATAAAACGTATGTATTCTTGCCTTTTTTCTTAACTTGGTATTTGGTCTTCGAGCTAAAATAAGATTCTCCATTCTCAACTACGTCAATATTTACCGTATTGTTGTCGATTCGTAACACGACAACTTTCATTGCAGAGTACTCTTCTATAACTTTTCCTTTTTGTGCCAAATACCCAGAGCCTGTATATGTGCCAGACACAAAATTTGCATTGTCTGTTAAAGTACGCTTTGACACTGAAGTTTTTCTCTTTGCTGTAGTTGTTGATGTTCCAGCAATGCGTGGTCTAACAGATGTTGATGTTATTGTTTCGTCATTTCCGTCTTTGTGTAAGTTTTTGCTAAAGCCAACATCTGCAATTTTTGAGAAATGCAAGTCTTGATTTGTGTTTTGGACAGATAAATACTTATATTTATGTTGATACTGCGTTTGGGAAGAACGTGAGTCAGCAGGCCAACCTATTGCCATACCAAGCAGGACTGCACCACTACCTGCAGCGGCAAAAGGCGCGCCAACTTCATCAAAATCGCCATTAATACAAGTCGAGGCACCTATAAGACATGACATTGCTCCTGCTGCAGAAATACCATATCCTAAGTATTTCAACACCTGAGTTCCTGTATAACTATGATTCTTATAGTCTAATGCAAATGGAATCAACTCATCTGAACCTGCATTTTTAGACATCAAATAAGAAAAATAATCATCACTTGAAATCTTAAATGTTACTTGCGCATTTGAGCCGATAACACCAAGTTTACTCATCGTAGGTGAGTAAATCTCAGTACCTGGGATTCCCCGTACTGTAACTTTCTGTGATGTAGTACATGATTGTAGCATAATTATGCTAAATACAACCAAAAAGCATCCTATTATTTTCTTCATAATTCCACTTATTTATAATCATATAAAATACCCTGTACTCTCTTGTCATAACCAGCAGATATATTGTAATTGAAATTCAGCAACCACCAATATTCATTTATGGCATCCTGTTTTGATTGATAAACTTGCCTTAGAGCATCATTTACTCTTCCTTTTTGTGCTACAGGAACTACCACTTTAGAATTGGCATAGAAGTCAGTTACAATCTTATCAAAATTTTGTCCTCCGTCAGTTGAGTATGAAATACAAACACTAAAACGACAATATGATTGTTCTTTTGTTAAAGATGATTGATTTACAGCACTTCCACTCAATGATGAAGCACCAATTCCTGTAATATGAAAAGTCTTAGACATTGCTCCATTGCTATGTGGAGCTAAAGATACCTGTGGCAAATCTGCTACATAAGTTGTTGAAGTTTCTGCAGTTCCATTTGTTCCTGAACCACCAAGATTAATGCCATTTGCTATTTGTCCAATTGCCCCACCAATACCAAAAGCTCCTGCAATAGAGCCAAGATTAACCGAACCTCCTTTTGTTACGGAAGACATATCCGTCACAGAAGTTGTTCGCACTGTTGGGTCATAATAAGATACTGATTTTCCATCCGAATTCACAAAAAATGACTTAGTTTGGTCTATGGTCATAATTTCAGATGTACGATTATACACAACAGCAGTTAAAGCACCATCTCCATCAATTGTGTATGCAACTGCTATTTTTGCATCATCGGGAATTGGGGACGTTGAGGATGGTTGCGCATGGGTTGTTCTCACTGACTGATAACCAACACTACTTGTCGAAAGTTGTGTTGATCCACAAGAAGCCAATGCCATGCAAGCAAACATGTAAATTAGTTTATGTTTCATATGAAAAAAATAAAAGGCGTGTACCGTTCGTACTTGCTTTTATCTTAGGTTACCGCCAAGTGACCTTACCATACAACAAGCACAGAACGGTCCACGCCATAAAGCGTGAACCTTTCTTGCGACTTGTTCTCGTATGGTTGAAAATTGGCGGTATTCAAGATAAAGAGAACAAGAGCTAAAAAGCTCAATATCCAAAAAGTATAGAACGGAAACGCATAGTTAATATTATGAGGTTGTAACACCTCAATATAAGTCTCTTATTGGGTGTCTATTCTTGGAATAAAGCAACCCTTAGCGTTTCATTCTTGTGTATCTATCTGTTTCTTATTAAATCTATTTAAGTTCGACAATCAGTTTACTTGCAACACCAATGAATGAAATCGAATCAAAACATTATATATTGCCTTGCAAAAATAGCAAAAAGTCCTGTCATAGAAGAAAGAACTTGAATAATTCTATGCAAAACTAACGTAAAAAGAGTATTTGTGGGCATATATATGCCAATAAGCTTCCTCGGAAACTGGCACAGAAAATGGAGATAGTGGGTGAGCAAATCAAGCTGGCTCGCCTACGGTTTCCATAGGCATCTATTTGCGTGTGCTTTATGCACTCCAACTGGACGATGACATCTTGCTGCTTGCAAAGGACGATAAACTTGGTAGGGCACTACAAGATTTGGGACTGAAGAATCGCAAGCGCGCCACAAAGAAAGGATAATCATCAATAGAGCAGCATAAGACCGGCGAAGGCGGCGAGACCTATCATGAGGATGGGGTTCACCTTAATCCATTTTGTGCCGATGAAGGTGGCAATGAAGAGTGCTACGCTAATCCAAAACTGCCATGGATCTATCGATGGGGTGGAGAAGTTCTCCGGAGTCATCAGCATGAGCGTGGCGGCAGCAAGAAGTCCCACTACGGCAGGGCGCAGTCCAGTGAACATATTCACCACAGCAGGATGATTCATGTATTTCATAAACATCTTGGAGATGAGAATCATCAGTATGAGCGAGGGCAACATCAGCGACAGAGTGGCTGTCAACGAGCCTAATATGGCCATGATGCCATTATAACCGGCATTGTGCACAGCCACATATCCACAGTAGGTGGCGGAGTTGATCCCCACAGGACCAGGCGTCATCTGACTTATTGCCACGATATTGGTAAACTCTGCCGTGGTGAGCCAATGGTGATGATATACCACCTCTGACTGTATGAGCGACAACATGCCGTAGCCACCGCCAAATCCGAAGAGACCTATCTCAAAGAATGTTATGAACAGATAAAGGAATGTCATGTTTCAGATGATGTGTGTGTCGTGTGTCAGTTCTTTATAAGCGCACCATACAGGTAGCCTCCCAGTGCGGCGGCAATGATGATGTATATCGGGTTAACGCCAAGCAACCATATGAGCAAGGCTCCTATGACTGGTATCCACACTGTGTAGAGATTGATATGTGCACTCTTTGCCAGATTGAATGTTGGTACGGCTATCAGTGCCACTACTGCCGGGCGAATGCCACGGAAACATGCCGCTACCCATGGCACATCCTGGAAATGACGAAACACGGTGGCTATGAGCAAAATGATGAGGAAAGAGGGTAGGGCAGAACCTATGGCTGCGAGCACTGCTCCACGCTCTTTCTTCAGTTTATAGCCTATGAAGGTGCTGATGTTGATGGCAAACACGCCAGGGCATGTCTGTGCTATGGCTATGAGGTCGAGAAATTGCTCGCGCTCTATCCACTTGTTCTTGTCCACCACTTCAGCCTCTATCATGGGAATCATGGCGTAGCCACCACCAAAGGTGACCACGCCAATCTTAAAGAATGTCTTGAATAATTGCCAGAACATATTATTTGTTTAAGTTCTTCTCCACCCACTTGCGCGCATTGACGAAAGCCTCTATCCATGGAGTTACCTCGTCAGTGGCCTTGCGGTCCTGTGGATAATCTGCGCACTGCCATGGGAAGATGGTGCGCTCAGGGTGTGGCATGATGGCGAGATGACGACCGTCGCTGCTTGCCAAGGCTGCCACGTTGTAGTCAGATCCGTTAGGATTGCCTGGATAGCCCTCATAATTGAACTTTGCCACTACATTATATTTGTCTTCGCTCAGAGGCAGACGGAACTTGCCCTCTCCATGAGCCACCCATGTGCCTATCTTGCTTCCGCTGAGCGAACCAAACATCACGCTGCTGTTCTCAGGGATGGTGAGGGTGACGAATGTAGACTCAAACTTGTGGGAGTCATTATGCAGCATCTGGGCATAGTCGCGGGCATCGTTCACGGCCGAGGTGTTGTTGAGAAGTCCCAGTTCCACCATCAACTGGCATCCGTTGCAGACACCGAGTGACAAGGTGTCCTTGCGTGCATAGAAGTTGTCGAGAGCAGCCTTTGCCTTTGGATTATAGAGGAATGCTCCTGCCCAACCCTTTGCCGAACCGAGTACGTCACTGTTGGAGAAACCACCACAGAATGCTATCACGTTGACATCCTCCAGAGTCTCGCGACCAGAGATGAGGTCGGTCATGGTGACATCCTTCACGTCGAAACCTGCCAACCAGAATGAGTATGCCATCTCACGCTCGGAGTTTGTTCCCTTCTCGCGTATGACAGCAGCCTTCAGACCGCTTGCTGTGCGACGGTCAGGATCGAGACCCCACTGTGAGAGTTTGCCTGTGAAGGAGTCGTTGAACTTATATTCCAGCGGTTGCTTGCCCAGATTGTCGCGACGCTCTTCTGCCTTACCGTTGAAACTCTGGCGACGGTCGAGCATATAAGATGTCTCATACCATACAGAGCGCATCTCGTCGATATCGAAAGCGAATGTACGGCTGTCCTTCTTCACGCTGAGAGTTCTCTCCTCCTGAGGTACACCTATTTTAACATATGCCACGCCAGCATCGTCGAGTATCTTCTTCACGCGTGTGCTGTCGGCATCGCTCACCTGAATCACTATACCAGGATTCTCGGCGAAGAGAGCCTTCACCACGTCAGTCTCTGTCATCTTGTCGAGGTTGACTGCTATACCGCCCTTGACATTGGCGAAGCACATCTCGAGCAATGTTGTGACGAGACCGCCGGCAGAGATGTCGTGTCCTGCAAGTACCAGTCCCTCATTGATGAGTTGCTGCACAGCCATGAATGCGTCGCAGAAGTATTCGGGATTCTTCACCGTAGGCACGTCGCTGCCTACCTTGCCCTGAGTCTGTGCAAAGGCCGAACCGCCCAACTGCAGAGTGTCGAATGAGAAGTCGATGTGATAGAAACGGCTCTTGCTGATGTTCTTCATTACTGGAGAGACAATCTTGCGCACATCGCTCACCTCGCCACCTGAAGATACAATTACCGTGCCAGGGGCGATGATCTTCTCTCCGTCAGGATATTTCTGCGTCATAGACAGAGAGTCCTTACCTGTCGGTACGTTGATGTGCAACTGGCGGCAGAATGCTGACAATGCCTCCACTGCCTTATATAGACGTGCGTCCTCGCCTTCCTGTGCGCGGCAAGGCCACATCCAGTTTGCTGACAGCGAGATGCTCTCCATGCCGTCAGCCAATGGTGCCCACACGAGGTTGGTCAGCGACTCTGCCACTGACAGCACACTACCTGCTGCAGGGTCAGCCAATGCTGCCTGTGGAGCATGACCGATGGCGGTTGCAATACCTTTGTGTCCGCGATAGTCGAGAGCCACAGCGCCACAGTCGCTAAGAGGCAACTGCAGTTCGCCCTGACACTGCTGTCGTGCCACACGTCCCGACACGCTGCGGTCCACCTTGTTGGTGAGCCAGTCCTTGCAGGCCACAGCCTCCAGGCGCAGCACCTCCTTGAGGTATTCGTCCACCTTGTTGTCGCTGTATGTCACTACGTCATATTTTCTTTCTACGGTCTTGTCCACCATGACGGTCTTTGGCGAAGAACCGAACATCTGGTCTACATCGAGGTCAAACGGACGCACGCCGTCAGCCTGCTCAAATGCGAAGTGGGCATCACCAGTAGTTTCACCTACTGTATACATAGGTGCACGCTCGCGGTCGGCAATCTTCTGCACATGCTCGATGGCTTTCTCGTCGATGAGCAGTCCCATGCGCTCCTGGCTCTCGTTGGCGATGATTTCTTTTGCCGAGAGAGTCTTGTCGCCTACAGGCAGTTTGTCCATCTCGATGAGTCCGCCACAGTCCTCGACCAATTCCGACAGACAGTTCACATGACCTGCGCTACCGTGGTCGTGGATAGAAACGATAGGATTTTCGTCTTCCTCGCAGAGTGCGCGCACCACATTGTAGGCACGCTTCTGCATCTCAGGATTGGCACGCTGCACGGCATTGAGTTCGATGCCCGATGAGTAACGACCAGTCTCCACCGACGACACAGATCCGCCACCAAGACCGATGCGGTAGTTCTCACCACCCATCACCACTATCTTGTTGCCCTTCTGAGGTTCGCCCTTCAGACAGTCGCGCTGTGTGCCGTAGCCCACACCACCGGCAAGCATTATCACCTTGTCATAGGCATATTTCTCGTCCTTTTCTTGATGCTCGAAGGTGAGCACCGAACCGCAGATGAGCGGCTGGCCAAACTTGTTGCCGAAGTCGGACGCACCGTTGGATGCCTTTATGAGTATCTGCTCTGGAGTCTGATAGAGCCACTTGCGCACAGGCAGCAACTGCTCCCATGCGTTATGCTGTCCATCCTTGCGAGGATAGGAAGTCATGTATACGGCAGTACCTGCCAAAGGCCATGAACCTACACCGCCACCCATACGGTCGCGGATTTCACCGCCCGTTCCCGTAGCGGCACCGTTGAATGGTTCCACCGTTGTAGGGAAGTTGTGTGTCTCAGCCTTGAGCGAGATGACACTCTTCACTTCCTTCACGCGGAAATAGTCAGGCTGGGAGTGGTCGGCGGGAGCAAACTGCTCTATCTCCGGACCTTCAGAGAATGCCACGTTGTCCTTGTATGCCGACAATATCTTGCCGGGATTCTCCGCCGTTGTCATCTTTATCATCTGGAAGAGGGAACTCTCCTTCTCCTCGCCGTCGATGACAAATGTGCCGCCGAATATCTTGTGGCGACAGTGCTCGGAGTTGATCTGTGCAAAACCGAACACCTCGGAGTCGGTAAGTTTTCTGCCGAGTTGTCCCTCCACCTTGTGGAGATATTCTATTTCCTCATGCGACAGAGCAAGACCTTCCTCCTCGTTGTATGCATCGAGGTCTTCGATGTGCTTGATGGCTTCCGGCTGTATGTCCACGGTGAAGATGTTTTGGTCCAGACCGTTATACATGCGCTGGAGCATAGGGTCGTGGTCAGCGTCGGGAGAGTCCACCTTGAAGTACTCCTCTATACGCAAAATGCCGCCAAGATTCATGTTTTGTGCAATCTCAACGGCATTCGTACTCCAAGGGGTAATCATTTCTCGGCGTGGGCCTACATAGAAACCTTCGAGGGTGTTGCCCTCCACTACGTTGGCTCCACCATAGAGCCAGCAGAGTTTTTCCACTTCGTCAGCACTGAGTGCATGGTCTGACTGTGTCGCAATGACTGTGTTGTTCGGGGTTTTGAAGAATGTTATCATGAGTGATTGTATGATAAATTTTGCACAAAGTTAGTCAATTCTTTTTAGATAGTTGACGTTTGATTATAAAAATGTCGTCGCAAGCCGCAACTCAAAGCATTATTATCACTATGGAGGTGATGATGAACAGGATGCCGAGGATGAGGTTAAACCACCGCATATTGCTGAGATACTTGAGGTTCAACTTTGTTCCTCTTTGCAGTAGCACGGCTAATATGGCGAGTGGCAGGGCTGTCGCCAGGGCGAAGACCCACGGCAGGATGAGTCCTGTGTGTGATGCTGCCGACATGGGTACGAGCACGCCGAAGAATGCCACGGCGGCTTCGGGGCAGAACGCCACGGCTATGAGCATGCCCGAGAGGAATGCTCCCCAAAGTCCGGAAATCATATTCCTCTGCGACACCTCATGATGATGATGCCGCTTGAATAGAGAACTGAATATGAGGTAAATGCCGCCGAAGGCGAACACTGCGGCGAGCAGAGGTGCTGCCCATGGGGATTCTGCCTGGTGGCTTATGTTGACGATGCCCTCGCGCACGAGCCATGCAGCGGCTGTGCCGAGCAGGGCATAGAGTAGGGAGTGGCCGAGTACATACATCCAAAGCACTGACTTTCTGCCAGTGCTTTTACCCTGCAGATAGGTCATGGCGGCTATGTTGGGCGCCACGGTGCAGGGGTGTATGATAATGACAAGTCCTAAAAGGAATGTGCTTAGTATATCCATCATAATTTCAAAGTGGCGTCGCAATAGTCGACTACCGCTGTTCGGTGGGTGATGAAGATCACCGTCTTGTCGTTTGATTCGAGAATGTTTTCCAATAACCGGCGCTCTGTCTGTGGGTCGAGGGCCGATGTGGCCTCGTCGAAGAGCATTATGGGGCGGTTGCGCAGGAGTGCCCTTGCTATGCCTATGCGCTGGCTCTGTCCCTCGCTGAGGCCTCCTCCTTTCTCTCCGTATTCTGTGTCGAGTCTTTGTGGCAGGTCTTCCACAAACTCCGCACAACTCATCTTCAGTGCCTTCCACATCATCTCCTCCGTGGCATCGGGGTTGGCAAGGAGCAGATTCTGGCGTATGGTACCGCTCATCAGATTGTTGCCCTGTGGCACGTAGACGAAATTGCAACGGTGCAGAGGACTTGTCTCCTCCTCGTCGCCGTCAGCGGAATAGAGTGTCACATTGCCCTTCTGCGGACGGATGAGAGCGAGCATCAGTCGTATGAGGGTAGTCTTGCCCGAACCTGTCTCGCCCAATACTGCCGTGCAGGTGCCTGGACGGAAGTCGAACGAAAGGTTCTCTATTACAGGCGTTTCCTCGTATGCGTAGTCCACGTCCTGAAGTCTCACTCCGCATGGCGACGTCATCTTTCGTGCTTCGCCCTGCTCTTCCATAGGCGCTTCCTCCAGTTCCATGAGTCTCTCGGCTGCTGTGAACACTCCCACAAAGGCAGGCGCGAGTTTTGTGAGGTCGCGTGCCGGGGTCTGTATGCGGTTGACCAGTTGCAGAAATGCCGTCATACCTCCAAAGGAGAGCGTGTGGGCCGACATGCGCAGTGCTGCCCAGAGGAAGGCGATGAGATAGCCGAGGGCAAAACCGAAGTTGAGCACGAAGTTGGAAAACACGCTGAAGACAGTTCTCTTCACAACGTTCTTCCTGAGTGTCTGCTGCATCGACTCCAGTCGTCCCACCATCATGCCGTCGCTCTCGAGAGTCTTTATCAGCATGCGGTTTTGCACCGTCTCCTGCAGCACGCTCTGCACACTACTGTCGGAGTCACGCACCTGGCGTGTGAGATGGCGCATCCGTCGGATGTATATCTTACTGAAGAGGACAAACACTGGTATGATGGCGACTGTCACCACGGCAAGAGCCTTGTCCATGGAAAACATGTAGAGGAATGCTCCGATGAAGAGTGCTGCCACGGAGAGAGTGTTGGGCAGAGTCTCTGCGAGGAAGTTTACCACCGTGATGACATCCTGTTCCAAGCGGTTCATCACGTCGCCCGAGTGGTGCAGTTCGCGCCCGTGCCATTCCGATCGCAGCATCCTGTCGAGCAGACGTTGCTGCATCCTGTTTTGTGCGCGCACTCCGAGAATGTTTCTCACCCATATGGACGCTATTCTGATGGCAAAGTTGCACAGCACGAGTCCTCCCATGATGCCCACCGCCCAATAGAGGTTGCCGGCAGAGAATCCTGATGCCACGTCGATGGCATGCTGCACGGCACGCACAGACATGAGGCTCACAACGACAGAGGCAAGACCGAGTGTGGCATTGAGTATAGCCTGCATCCGGTTGCCTTTCCATGCCGTCCATAGCCATCGGGCTATCTTGGCAGTGCTGTATTTGTTGCTGTTAACGAACATCAGCCCCCCACATCATCTTTTCACGCAGAGTGGAATAGTAGCGCTTGTCCTGCAGTTTCACCACCTTTATCGTGTGGTCGGCTTTCTTCACCGTGACCTTCGAACCCTCGCAGAATGTGCTGCTGCGTCCGTCCACAGCCACGAGGAAGTTGTGTGACCGACTCTCCACATTGAGCGTTATCACAGAGTTGCCGTCGATGACTATCGGACGTATGTTGAGGCTGTGTGGTGCCACAGGTGTCAGGCACAGCGTGTCAGTCGTAGGCACCATGATAGGTCCACCGTTAGACAGGCTGTAGGCCGTACTTCCCGTAGGTGTAGACACGATGAGTCCGTCAGCCTGATATGTCACCAGGTATTCGTCGCCTATGGTCACGCTTATGGTAATCATCGAGGCTGTGTCACGCTTCAGTATGGCTATGTCGTTGAGGGCGTCGCTGCATACCTTGCCGTCGGGAGTGTCTATCTCCGCCGTTATCACTGCATGGTCTTCCAGTTTGTATTTGCCGGCGTAGATGGCCTCCATGGTGTGGTCTATCTCGCTGGGCATGATGTCAGAGAGAAATCCCAGACGGCCGATGTTCACGCCGATGAGCGGTATGCCCTTCTTGCCTACGCGGTCGGCAGCCTTGAGGAAAGTGCCGTCGCCACCCATGGAGATGACGAAGTCGGCATCAAATGCTTCACCGTCGAAAGGCGTAGCGTTGCCTGCATCAATATGTTCGTTTGTGAGAAAGTCAAGGAATGGGCGGTCTATGGTAATCTCCGCACCGCGGTCGGAAAGTACGGCGAAGACTTTCTGTATGGCTGCGGATTTCTTCGCTTGGAATTCGTTGCCGAAGATGGCGAAACGGAGTTTTTTGTCAATCATAGTCGCTTTTCTTTGTGTGTTTGCCACATTATTATTACTTTTGCGACTACAAAAGTAACTAAATCTTATCAATTTACAAAGAGTAGTATGGCAAAAGTATATGAATTCCTTGCCAATGGATTCGAGGAAGTAGAGGCATTGGCACCTGTTGACATCCTGCGTCGCGGTGGCGTGGAAGTAGTATTGGTCAGCATAACGGCTTCGCGCAGTGTGGAGACATCTCATGGTGTCACGGTGGAGGCAGATTGCCATATCGCTGACGCCAACCTGTCTGATGCTGACTTGCTTATCCTTCCTGGCGGCATGCCTGGCGCAAGCAATCTTCTGGAGTCAGAGGATGTGCGCAAGGCTCTGAAGGCGCAGCATGAGGCAGGCAAACTCATCGGAGCGATATGTGCAGCCCCGATGGTGCTCGGACAACTCGGCATCCTTGAAGGCAAGCGCGCCACTTGCTATCCTGGTTTTGAGCAGTATCTGCAGGGTGCCACGCCAACTGGCGAACTGGTGACCGTCGACGGCAACATTACCACGGGTAAAGGTCCTGGTGCTGCCTTCGCCTTCGGCTATCAGCTTCTTTCCAACTTCGTCACCGAGGAAGAACTCGACGCTCTGAAGAAGGGAATGATTTATCAGGGGTAGGTGAGATAATTAAGAGGATATTCAATATGGAAAATGTAACTATAAAACTACAGGTTGCAAGTACTGGTAAGTATACTCTTGATGAATTTGTTGAGAAGGTAAAGAACTATGCAAATAAACTTGCGAGTTCCATATCCTCAACTAAAGATAATCAAGAGGTTTATATGAGCCCCAAAGAGCAAGAGGCTTATGTGGCAGAAAGCCTCAATCGAGCCCTGGATCAGATGGAATCTCATAGAAAGAACCATACAAAGCCCAAACTTGCAAAAGATTTACTAAAAGAACTGCGAGGGGAGGCATAGGATGAATGTTGAAATCCTTACAGAAAAAGAGTTTGAACGTCAACTTAAAAGACTTTCCAAAAAATATCGTTCAATTATAGATGATTACGAAACTCTCCTTGCAGAACTTGATGCCGATCCTTATATAGGTAAAGATTTAGGCAAAGGCCTAAGGAAAGTAAGAATGGCTATAGGGAGCAAAGGAAAGGGAAAAAGTGGTGGAGCTAGGGTAATTACATACAAATTACACGAAGAGAATGAAACGGTTGTCTTGGATTTATTGACAATCTACGACAAAGGTGAGATATCCAATATTAAAGATGAATACCTCAGATACTTGCTTGATATGAGGGATAACTTGTAAAATTCTTCCCCGAATATTTGCGCCCTTGAGAAAAAAGCATTACCTTTGCATCCGCAATTATTAAGGTTGTAAAAGCCCAGATGGCGGAATCGGTAGACGCGCTGGTCTCAAACACCAGTGGAGTAATCCGTGCCGGTTCGACCCCGGCTCTGGGTACTGAGTCGGAATCTTCTTCGGAAGGTTCCGATTTTTTTGTATAGGAGGTACAGCGCCCTCGCCAGTTAAGATGAAAATATTAAACCCCTCCCCCTGGCCCCTCCCGAGGGAGGGGAGAATGGTAACCATAGGAGGTACAGTGCCCTCCGAGGGCGCCGTACCTCCTATTAATTGCTTTGCCCCCTAAGCAAGATTGTCGTTAACGACAGGTACGGCGAGGGCGCCATACCTCCTAAGTATGTAAAGAAATAGGATGAACAATCCGTGATTGCAGAATACTGCGAAAGAGAGAATATATTCCGCTTTTGGGGACTATATTCTCACTTTTTCATCCAAAGAAGAGGGCTTTGAGGCTGAAAAAACGTGAAAAATCGCTCCTATTTGGGCTATTTCTCCCGAAAAATGACGTTGCGTGGCGACGTCTTCCGACCATGAAAAAGAGGCGTTATAGTGGCTCGAAAATGACGCGAAGCGTCTGTAATGGGTGCTTATTGTATGTAATAACCAGATAATCAGTAAGTAAAGGAGATATTTATGCTCGAATAATGACAAATGCACCTACGTCCGATGGCAAACGCACGTATGTGCATCAGCCAACGCACCTACGTGCATTCGCCATCGCACCTATGGTTCGTTGGCCAATGAAGTGCCCTCCGTTGGTCAGTAAAAGCAGTCTTGACGACATGCGAATTTAGCCGAAAAATCGCCCAAAATCAATTTAATACACCGGATAATCAGTCTATTGTGCCTATTCTTCGTAAAAGCGCACTTCCGTGAGAAATCATCGTTTGATAGAAGAAGTGCTCTGAAATGAGAGTTTGGTATGGTTTATTTGTAAGAATAATTGATTAAAGAAAGTTGGGCGAAAAGCAACATCTCACGCGAAAACTCCCTCCCGTCGATGAAATTTATCTACAATGATACGTGTCGTCTCGCATTTTTACCTTATTTTTGCAGTAAACTATGTAAACAATATACTGCATCATATGAAAAAATCACTATTACTATTGGCACTTGCTTTGCCCTTTCATGTTTCTGCCCAGACCGACGTGACGGCAAACTATGTCAACAATCCTTCGTTTGAAGACGACAACACGTCATCGTTGACGGTTGTCAACAACTCGGCAGATGGTCTGCGAGGCTACCAGACGTCAGCACCGTCAGGATGGACAGTCACCAATGCCAGCACGCCGGGTGCCTCGCTCATTGTCACACCGGCTTGCTTTACAGATAACAATTTCGGTAAGGTGACCACCGTCGCAGACGGAAACCAAGCCTTCTACATGCGTATGGGATGGTCGACCAACACCACCACACTGCAGCAGACTCTGACATCGCTTCCCGCCGGCACTTACAAACTGACTGCCGATGTGCGCTCTGCCTATGCCAACAGTGCCACTTCCACCATGCGTCTCTTTGCCGCCGACAAGGGTGTGTCTCTCGCATTCGAGGCTGGTTCGGCATCGTGCTTCACCACTATGGCGTGGCAGCAGTTGGCTGTGACGTTCACCAGCACGGCTACTGCCGACGTAAACATCGGTCTGCAGGTCGACTGGCTCTCTGGTGGCAGTTGCTTTATGATAGATAATGTGCGTCTGACTAAGTTGCCTGAGGGATACGTAGAACCAGAGGAAAAGATTGATTCGGTGAAGAGCATCACCGAGGGCGTCATCACGGCAGACTTTGTGGATGAGGCTACGATGAAGGGCGACCTGCTGCAGATGCTCGCCCGCTTCTCGCAGTACCTGAAGGACGACTTTCAGGACTGTGCCGCTCCCAACAGCCTTGGTGAGGCTTGCGGATGCTTCAAGAGCAACTCGACCATGCAGGCCAATGAAGACGGTGTCCGCTCTAATGCCGACCTGGGCATGATAGCAGCCTTCCTCGTGAAGTATGGCAAGGGCAAGGTGACGCTTCCAGAAGGAGTAACCTGGAGCGACCTGCAGGATATGGCCCGCAAGAGTCTTGTGTTTGCATATTCGACTCACAAGGCCAACCGTCTGAAGGTATGCTCGGGCAACAGTTACTGGGGCTCGACGGGTGTGTCTGACCACACATGGGAGAGTTCTCTGTGGGCCATGTCGGTGGCATATTCGGCATTCTTCCAGTGGGATGAACTCACGGAAGCACAGAAGGGATATGTGAAGTCGCTGCTCAAGGCAGAGTGCAACTACGAACTGCAGCGCACCATCCCCACAGGCTATGCGGGCGACACAAAGGCAGAGGAGAACGGATGGGAGGCCGACGTGCTTGCCGCTACGCTCGGTCTCTTCCCCGACGACGAACTGGCTCCACAGTGGTTTGCCCGACTGCGCGAGTTTGCCATCAACAGTTATAGCCACCGTAGCGACGCCGCTGACCAGTCGGTCATCGACCCCGACTACGACGATACTACCGTGGCAGACCTCTACAAGGGTCAGAACCTCTATGACGACTACACGCTGCAAAACCATAACTACTTCCACACATCCTATCAGAACGTGGTGATACAGGAACTTGGCGAGGCTGCCCTGGCGCTCAAACTCTTCCAGACGACGCTCCACGGTAAGGAGAAATGGCAGACCGCCGCACTGATGCACAACAACGGAGCTGTGCAGAAGGAAGTGCTCAACTGGCTGGCGCTGGCTGACGGCGAACTGGCTATGCCCAACGGCAATGACTGGAGCCTCTTCCTCTATGACCAGATCACAAGTTACACCACCAACGCCTGTTTCCTGGGTGATGCAGACGCGCTGATGCTGGAGAACCTGGCCTATAAGATGATAAAGGCGCGTCAGCAGACCACCGACGACGGTTCATGGTTGCTGCGCTCTGACATCGGCGCACGCCGCATGGGCGTGGAGGGACACCGCGTGATGATGACATGGCTCATGCACGAAGCTGCCTCCACTGCAGACATGACTGCCAGCACATTCGACGACTTCCGCGAGCGTTACGGAGCAGCGAAACTCTTCACCTCGCAAAACATAGTGCGCGGCTATACTCGCGACCGCTTCACCACCTTCTCGTGGGCTCCCGGCATAACTAGTTACACGGGCTACATAGCAGCCAACTCGGTGGACAAGAATAAGATAGTGGTGCCCTACAAGGCTAACAACACGGGAAACTTTATCGGATGGTACACCGTGGACGGCAAGACGACCAACGCTACGCCCGTGGTGAATGGCATCTACCAACTCGACGGTGAGGCATGGACGATGAATGGCGAACTGTCTACCAACGATGCTACGCTCGACAACCGTTTCGCTATCTACTCCACACCAGGCAATGCCGTCATCTATCTTGACTATGTGACGGGTCTGTCAACGGGTACCGTCACACGCGAACAGGGCGGTCTGATGGCCATCTCCACAGACACGCTGACACGCACACGCCGCACGCTCTACACGGAGGAGGGCACCCGTCAACTCGACGGCTCGCAACTGAATGTATTCAATAGCAGTTGGGTGAATATCGACAATGCCCTTGGCATCGTAGCCCCTAACGGCAAGCAGATGGCCTTTGGCGACAGAGCCAACAACAATTCGGTGCTCACGTCGAAAATCTATCCTTCCTATTCCACACAAAGCCGCTCATTCGGTAGCGGAGATGTGGTAGACCGCCGCAATATCGTCTATTACAGCAATGTGGATGCTGCCACAACACGCAGCATGAGCAATGCTCTCGTACCTCTGCGCGACGCCCTCCCAGAGGGATGGAATGGTGTGATAGCTGCCGACCCCGACTCCGTGCGCTATCTGCTGCTCAGCAACTTCTGCAGTGGGACTAAGGCTACACTCAAGGGTGTGGGCACAACGCTGGGTGCACCTGTGCTACCTGTCGCCACAAGCATAGACGGGGCTGAAGTAGCCGAAGCAACCTTTGTGGCCGAACAAAACAACAGCGTGGCATGTCCTATACACTTCTTCCTCGTGGGACACGATATTACTGCCGTGCAAGACTCTTCCGCATGCGCCATCTATGTGCGCAACGACAAGGGTGCGAAAAACAACATTACCGTGCGCGCAGCCTCTGACGGCAAGGTGGTGGAAAAGACTTTCTCCGTCAACTCAGACGTGAAGGTTAGTCTCGTAGACGGTGAATTGCAGGTTGAAGACAGCGCATTTCCGGATACGGAAAGCGACACGCTCACTGTGGGCTACACTGATGTCACCGACCGCTATCTGACCAACCCCAATTTCGAACTTGACGAGACTTACGGCACTCGCGGAAAGAATGTGACGGCAAGCGGTGTGACCTACGCAGAATGCTACACCAATGCGGTGGATGCCGTCAGTGCCAAGTGGCCCAACGTCTTGTCGGTAAACGGTTGGACAGCGTCAAATGGTCTTGCTTCTGGCAGCAAGTACTGCCGTATGTATTCGATGCCTTATAGCCAGACACTCTATTGTGTAAGTCCTTCCTCGGTGGGCAACTATGCTGCCCGTACTGCTCAGCCCGTAGCCGACGACAGTTGTGGCGTGCGTTGTCTGACAGTGCTCAACTCTTGGGACAAGGGTGACAATGCCATCACGCAGAGAGTGACACTCCCTGCAGGGGAATATCGGCTTCTGCTCGATATGAAGTATGAGTGTCAGAACCAGACATCAAATGACGGCGCGTCTGTCACCACAAGCGGTGGAAATGTCAATGCAAGCCTGACGGGCGTGACAGCCAATGGTGTCAACCACTTTGCGTATCCCGCTACTGCAAATATGTGGACTGTGATGCCATTCGACTTTGAGCTCACTGCACCTTCAGAGATTGCCGTCAGCGTGGGATATAGCAGTTCGGCGGCGGTGGGTGCTGCCAACAACACGTTGCTTTATGTCGACAACGTGCGTCTGCTTGAGAAGGTGGCAGACGGCATCAGCAGTATTGTGCACCGTGACAAACCGTCGACCGATGGTGCCGTATACAATATGCTGGGACAACGTTTGAGTAATCCCACGCGGGGCCTCTATATCCAGAATGGGAAGAAACTCGTGAAGAGCAATTAGGACAGGCTTATCGCAAAGAATGTAGGTCCTATAAATTCTCAACATAAACAAATAGGAGATAAACACCGATTATCAGTGTTTATCTCCTATTTTTTGATGTATGCTCGGCGTGAGCATTTTGTATCTATCGTTTATAGTCAACCTTCACTACGATGACCTTCACATGTTCGCCGTCCTTGCCTGTTTTAACCTTGGCTACATGCCAATCTGTGGGGAACATGATATTGAAGGTGCCGGGGATGGACTCGAAACGCTTCAGCCGTGCAGCGTCGAAGCGATAGTGCTCCACATCGGGCTTGTAGTCGCCCAAGGGTGTCGACGTGTCGTGGTCGAGCAGAGCGAAGCCCTCCGAACCGTCGACCACTATCATGAAGTCAATTTTTTCGCGATGCGACTCCGATCCTTTTCCTGCCTTAAGGTCATCCTCACTACACCAGTTGGTGCCGTCTTCGACAGATGCCGTCAGTCCCGAGTCGCCGATGGGTATGCGTCCGGGCTTAAGCGCCATGAGATCGTTGGTCTGCAGCCAGGCGAAGAGGGCATCCCACTGGCGCTGGTTACGGGTGTATTGGATATAGAAATCGGTGGAATTGACTGTCGGTGCAGGCACAGCCTTGGTAAACGCGCCCTTCCATGCGCCACGCTTCACCCACTTGGCGGCCACCTTGTCCAGGTCTTTAGGATATTGTGCGGTATAAGTTTGTGCTGTCATGCTGCCGTGGGCGAGCGTGAGGGCAAGCGTGAGAGCTGCCCAGTGCTTCATCGTTTGTTTCATGACTTTACTTGTGCTTCTCGTAATACTCGAGGGCGGCACTGATGTTCTTCTGCACTGCCTTGGTGCTGAAGGTGGCGCCTGTGCAACCGTCAACCTTTGTCTTCTCGGTCAGTTTCTTGGCCTTTGCGAGTTTGAGGTTGTTGTAGAGAGGCAACAGAGACTCCTTCACACGGGTGAAGTAAGGCACCGTCTCCTCATTCTTCAGAGCCACTACCTTCACCACCTTGCCCTTGTTGATATACACCTCCACGGGAGTAGTCTTGCGATAGCCACGAGCCTTGCAGATGGTGGTGGTGTTGACCACATAAGTGCCGTCAGCCTGCTTCGTCATCACGTTGTCAGCCTTGACGGGCAGGGCAAAGAGGAGTGCGAAAATCATGGCGATGCCCATGACTCTTGCGTTTATCCCCGAAAGGGGGAAATGAATGGATGTTGTCATAATTGTCATTGTGTTATATGGCGGGTTTTATAAAAAGCCCCACCTTACTTCATAGTAACCTGTATGCGGTTCTTCTGTGACATGAGTTGCTTACAGAAGTCGCGGATGTCGCCTGTGGTGAGGTCGTCCACCTTCTTCATGTAGTCCTTCTCAAAGTCGATGCCGTCGCGCAGTTCATGATAGCGCACATACTCCCACCATCCGTTTG
>CAVKNF010000029.1:0-19285 GCA_963657415.1 bacterium
TAAAGTTTTGAGACAATGAAGAACATGAAAGTCTATGAGGCGGACGACAAGATGATCAGTATCATCCGCGATGACTACAGCATACTGCAGGTCATGGGTTCCTTCGGCATAAAAATGGGATTCGGTGACAAAACCGTGCGTGAGGTGTGTGAAGAACAAGGTGTTGACACCTACACATTCATGGCTGTGGTAAACTTCTGCATCAATGGATATAAGGATCCCAATACTGTGGAAAACCTCTCCATAGAGACTCTCCTCCATTATCTCAAGGCTGCCCACCACTATTTCCTCGACTTCGAACTCCCCTACATACGTCGCGAACTTGTGGAAGCCCTCGACCCAGAGAATAATCTCGCGAAACTCATACTGAAACTCTTCGACGGCTATGCCGACAGTCTGAAGTCACATATGGAGTATGAGGAAAAGTCCGTGTTCCCATTCGTGGAAAAGATGCTCGACGGCAAGGTGTCGCACCATTCGCCTGTGGAGACTTACTCCAAGCATCATGACAAGAGCGTGCACAAACTTACCGAACTCAAGAGTATCATCATCAAGTATCTGCCTGACGACCGCTTGCGCAACAATCAGTTGAACGCCACCCTCTATGATATCTACAACACCGAGCGCCTGCTGAGTCTGCATGTCGAGGTGGAGGAAGAACTCTTCGTGCCTACCATCAACATGCTCGAGCAGAAATGCAAGAAGTCGGGAGTGTCGAAGCGCATATCCAAGATGATAGGTGTCAACAATGACAGTATGGAGGTGCTCTCCGACCGCGAGCGCGATGTCGTGGTGGCTGTCGTGCAGGGCATGTCCAACAAGGAGATAGCCGACCACCTGTGCATAGCACTCAACACCGTGATTACCCACCGACGCAACATTGCCAAGAAACTGCAGATACACACGCCAGCCGGACTGACCATCTATGCCATAGTCAACAATCTGGTGGACATCTCGACAGTCAATCTATAAAAACAAGGTCGGACATCACGTCGTCGCTGACATAGAGTCCCTCTCTTGTCAGACGTGCAAAACCGCCGTCGATGGTAAGAAGACCATTGCTGATGACACCTTGCGCATTCTTTAGCAGGTAGTCTTTATATTCGCCACACTTTTCCAAGTCTAAGCCCCGGCGTGTGCGCAGGGCTGTCGTTATCATGTCGTTATAGCGCGTCTTGCCGTCTATTGTCTCGCGTGTAAAAGGTATCTCGCCCTTTCCCACCTTATTTATATATATATCTATGTTGGCAACATTCCACTGACGCGACATCCTGTCATAAGAGTGCGCCCCGGCACCGATGCCGAGATAAGGCACGTCAGCCCAGTAACTGCTGTTGTGGCGCGAGGCATATCCAGGGCGTGAGAAGTTGCTTATCTCATAGTGCTCATACCCAGAAGACTCAAGTTTGTCAATGAGCAGATAATACATCTCACGGCTCACATTCTCGTCAATCTCCTTCACCACGCCCTTCTCGAGCATGCGGTAGAGAGGCGTGCCCTCCTCAAACATCAGACTGTAGGCCGACAAATGGTTTACGTCAAGACGCAGAGCCTCGTCGATGTCAGCCTCCCATTCCTCCATGCTTTCGCCCGGAAATCCGAATATCAGGTCTATGCTGATGTTATGGATGCCTTTGCCACGCAGCAACTTCACAGCCTCACGCACCTGCGAGGAGTTATGACGGCGATTGAGAAACTTCAACCGTGCATCCGAGAAAGACTGCGCCCCCATCGATATGCGGTTGACTCCTGCACGCAGCAGCGTGTCTACAAGTCCTTCATCGATGTCGTCGGGATTGCACTCGAAAGTGACCTCGCCACCGTCGGCGGCAGAGTGGGGCAGTGCATCAAAAAGACGTGTGATGTTATCGTGCGACAGTTGGCTTGGCGTGCCGCCACCTATATATATCGTACTGACAGGTTCGCCCTTTAGATAGTCACGGCGCAAATCCAGTTCCCTGACCAAGGCATCGACATAGCCGTCCTGCCTTTGTGCAAGGGTGGTGGAATAGAAATCACAATATATGCAGCGTGACTTGCAGAAAGGTATGTGTACGTAGATGCCTGACATGGGAAAATAATGACCGTGCAAAAGTACTAATATCTTATAATTTTCCCACTATTTCCTACGAATTCTTTTGGTTTTACGCAAAAAATATCTACCTTAGTCGCACGAAACCTAAAAATACTATTAATACAAAACGTTTACAGTATGAAAATCTATCAGACTGAAGAAATCAAGAACATTGCGTTGCTTGGAAGTGACGGTTCGGGCAAGACGACCCTGACGGAGTCACTGCTTTATGAGTGTGGAATCATCAAGCGCCGCGGTAGAATTACACAGCAGAATACTGTCAGTGACTATTTCCCTGTAGAGCATGAATACGGATACTCAGTATTCTCCACCATATTCCATTGCGAATACAACAACAAGAAACTCAATATCATCGACTGTCCTGGTGCCGACGACTTCATCGGTCAGGTCATCACGGCTCTCAATGTGACCGACACCGCCATCCTGCTGCTCAATGGTCAGACAGGTCCAGAGGTCGGCACACAGAATCATTTCCGCTATACAGAGAAGCTGAAGAAACCTGTCATCTTCCTCGTCAACCAACTCGACTCCGAGAAGTGTGACTACCACATGGTGGTGGAGCGTCTGCGTGAGGCTTACGGTCCTAAGGTGGTGCAGGTGCAGTATCCATTGAATGAGGGTCCTGGATTCAACTCGCTCATCGATGTGCTTCTGATGAAGAAGTATTCATGGGGACCTGATGGCGGTCAGCCGACAATAGAGGATATCCCTGAGGACGAGAAGCCAAAGGCTCTCGAACTGCATAAGGCTCTCGTTGAGGCTGCTGCCGAGAATGACGAGACTCTCATGGAAAAGTTCTTCGACACAGAGGAACTCTCCGAGGACGAGATGCGCGAAGGTATCCGCAAGGGTCTGGCTACAAGATCCATGTTCCCCGTGTTCTGCGTATGCGCAGGCAAGGATATGGGTGTAAGGAGACTGATGGAGTTCCTCGGCAATGTAGTGCCTTTCGTGAGCGACATGCCAGCCGTACACAACACACGTGGTGAGGAAGTGCCCGCAGACTCAAGCAAACCGACATCTCTCTATTTCTTCAAGACTGCCGTAGAACCGCATATCGGTGAGGTGCAGTATTTCAAGGTGATGAGCGGTACGGTGCATGCAGGTGACGACTTCACCAATGCCGACCGTGGATCCAAGGAGCGCATAAGCACACTCTACTGCTGCGCAGGACAAAACCGCATAGAGGTGCCAGAGATGAAGGCTGGCGATATCGGTTGCACGGTGAAACTCAAGGATGTGAAGACGGGCAACACTCTTAATGCCAAGGATGTGGAATATCGCTTTGACTTCATCAAGTATCCTGGACCAAAGTATTCGCGCGCCATCAAACCGGTAAACTCTGCTGAGATGGAGAAACTCATGTCGGCATTGCTCAAGATGCGCCAGGAAGATCCCACATGGGTGGTGGAGCAGAGCAAGGAGTTGCGTCAGGTCATCGTGCACGGACAGGGTGAATTCCATCTGCGCACTCTTAAGTGGAGACTCGAGAACAACGAGAAGATACAGATAAAATATGATGAACCGAAGATACCTTATCGCGAGACCATCACAAAGACAGCGCGTGCCGACTATCGTCATAAGAAGCAGTCGGGTGGTGCAGGTCAGTTTGGTGAGGTTCATCTGATTATCGAACCATATGCTGAGGGTATGCCTGATCCTACTTCTTACACATTCAATGGTCAGGAGTTTAAGATGAACATCAAAAGCCGTGAGGAGGTAGACCTCGAATGGGGTGGCAAACTCGTATTCCTCAACTCTGTGGTGGGCGGTGCCATCGACGCACGTTTCATGCCAGCCATATTGAAGGGTATCATGGAGAGAATGGAGCGCGGACCATTGACAGGTTCTTATGCACGCGACGTGAGAGTAGTGGTATATGACGGAAAGATGCACCCGGTAGACTCCAACGAACTCTCATTCATGCTCGCTGCACGCCAGGCATTTGCAGAGGCATTCAAGAATGCTGGTCCGAAGATTCTCGAACCGATCTATGACCTCGAGGTGTATGTGCCTGCTGACTACATGGGTGATGTAATGTCCGATTTGCAGGGTCGCCGCGCCATGATTATGGGTATGGATGCAGAGGCTGGCTACCAGAAGTTGTCGGCAAAGATTCCTCTCAAGGAGTTGTCCAACTACTCCGTAGCCTTGAGTTCGCTCACAGGCGGTCGCGCATCATTCTCAAGCAAGTTTGCAAGTTATGAACTCGTGCCTACAGACCTGCAGAATGCTCTCATCAAGGCTCATGAGGCAGAGCAGGAGGAAGAGGCTTGATTAATATAGCGTATTTGTGATTATGCAGTTGCCCTTACTGGGCGCATAATTCATGTTATGACAATAACCCCAGGGTGTCGTTGCTTCGCAACTTGCCCTGGGCTTTGTGTATCTGCCCCCCCCCTTCAGGGCGCGTACCTCTTATAAGGGCAAAGCGAGGACGCTTCGCCTACTATGTTTTGCATTTCTTAGTAGGTGCTGCGTCCTCGCTGCACCTCATATTCTTATAGATTACTTCTCGAGGATGACGAGCTTATTGCCTCCTATTTTGGCAGCCATGACGGAGAAGGAACTGCCGGCAGAACCGTAGATGACGGCGGTGCGCGCGAGTGTATACATGTCCGTAAGTCCGCCGCGTATACCGTCGGTGCTGTCGCGGTCGGCCGACTGTTGCGGTGTTATTATGCGGTCACCGAAGATGCCTGTCATCTCTTTCTTCACTCCCTCATCGTCAGTCGCAAGGAATATCTTTGTGGCGGCATTCTTTCCTATCTCTTTCTTTCCAGCCTCTATGAAGAGCGAGAGCGGACTCTTGTCGATGCTCTCCTTATTGTCAGTGCGGCGTATGTGGAAACCGATGGCATATGTGCCGAAGCGGTCGGTGAACTGCTTCACGGCATTTTCTATCTCGTCGACAGGATGAAAGAGCGTGGCATATACGCTATTGTCAAAGTCACCGAAATCCTGATAGCAACTCATCCAACTCCTTTCCTCCTGCATCACCCAGCGGTCGAAGTCAAAACCCTTCTGCTTGAAGGGAGTGACCTGCCGCTCGTCTATGCGCTGACGAAATATGACGCTCTGAAACAGTCGCGGCACCCATAGGTTATGCCTTCGTGGTCGGTCATAGAGCATGATGTCCAGCGGACTTGCGTCCTTGATGTCAATAATGTCGGACGGAAGGAAAATGTCATGATATGGAGCATTCAGCGCCCAGTCCTTTATCCATAACACCTGCAGATGTGCTCCCGTGCGTCGGCACATCTCGTAAGCCGAGGCTACGGCGCGCATGCGGTTGGCGAGTCCACCCGAAGGGATGAATGTGAGTTTGTGTGTAGCGGTCATTGACAAATGCGTTCTTTTTGTTGCAATTCATGACAAAGGTACACAAAAAGGACTTCTCTCGCAATAATTATTGGTAATAATAAGGAGATACGCCACCATCGCCAGTAAAGATGAAAATATTAAATTATGGAAATATGGCGAGAATGAAGTAACCGTAGGAGGTACAGCGCCCTCGCTGTACCACTCAAGCGAGAATATAAATTGAGAGAATATCTCTTGCGATTGGTACAGCGAGGGCGCTGTACCTCCTATGGGAAATTAAATCATATTAATGAAATACTGGTGCATGCGCACATCATCATTGAGTTCGGGATGAAATGCTGCCACGAGTTGGTTGCCCTGACGTGCCGCCACTATCCTGCCGTCGACGGTGGCAAGGGCACGAGCATCACCATACACCTTATTAATATATGGCGCACGGATGAATGTCATAGGGATGTCGTCGCCCACCTCGTCTACATGGCCGTGGGTGAAGAAACTCCCCAACTGTCGGCCGTAGGCATTGCGGCACACGTCGATGTCCATCGTGGCTATGCGCTCGCGGTCCTCACCCTCCACCTGCTTGGCAAGGAGGATTAGTCCGGCGCATGTGCCGAAGACAGGCAGTCCATGGGCAATATCCTCACGGATAGGGTCGAGCAACTGCAGGTCGCGGAGTAGTTTCAGTTGGGTGGTGCTCTCTCCACCTGGGATGATAAGTCCATCCTTATGCTGTTGCCAGTCAGCGAGTTGGCGTATCTCGTAAGAGTCTACGCCAAGACGCTGCAGCATATGTCTATGTTCTATGAAGGCACCCTGGAGTGCCAATACCGCTATTCGCATATGTGAAACTTATTTACCGCGTTCAGCCATCAGTAACTCTATCTCCTGCTCGTTGATGCCCACCATGGCCTCGCCGAGGTCTTCGCTCAACTCTGCCAGCATCTTCGCATCATTGTAGTTGGTCACAGCCTTCACGATGGCAGCGGCACGCTTGGCAGGGTTGCCACTCTTGAATATGCCCGAACCGACGAACACTCCCTCGGCACCCAACTGCATCATCAGAGCCGCATCGGCAGGGGTAGCCACACCACCAGCAGCGAAGTTTACCACAGGCAACTTGCCGTTCTCATGCACATATTTCACCAGGTCATAAGGCACCTGTAACTGCTTTGCAGCCTCATAGAGTTCATCCTCAGCCATCGATGTCAGACGGCGTATCTCACTCTGCATCATGCGCATGTGGCGCACAGCCTGCACGATGTCACCCGTACCCGGTTCACCCTTCGTGCGTATCATCGTGGCACCCTCGGCAATGCGTCGCAGAGCCTCGCCGAGATTCTTTGCACCGCATACGAAAGGCACGTCAAACTTTGTCTTGTCTATATGGTATACATCATCAGCAGGCGACAGCACCTCGCTCTCGTCGATATAGTCTATCTCTATGGCCTGCAGTATCTGAGCCTCGGCGAAATGACCTATACGGCACTTTGCCATCACAGGGATAGACACAGCCTCCTGAATGCCACGTATCATCTTAGGGTCACTCATGCGTGACACACCGCCAGCAGCACGGATGTCAGCCGGTATGCGCTCCAAAGCCATGACGGCACAAGCGCCAGCCTGCTCGGCAATCTTTGCCTGTTCGGGAGTAGTCACATCCATTATCACTCCGCCCTTGAGCATTTGAGCCAAGTTGCGGTTTAATTCTTGTCTATTTTCTGCCATAATACTATGTTTAATTTAACTGCCCTTGCAGGGCGCAAGTTTATTGTGTCTATTAGACCCCAGGGTGTTACCCTGGGCTATATTAAACTGCCCTTGCAGGGCGAGATTTCCATATGCTTTGGCTATTGCCTAATGTTTAGTGCAAAGGAACTGTTTGTCACGCAGACGAAAGAAATAAGTTCTGATAATGGCAAACAATATGTCAGTTTGTGTAAAAGCGCATTCGCAAATGTATAAGCCACATTCCCGAATGTGCAAAAGGCTCAGGAGGTACAGCGCCCTCGCTGTACCACTCAAGTGAGAATATTAATTGAGAGAATATTTGTTGTGGATTGGTACAGCGAGGGCGCTGTACCTCCTAAGTTACTATTGCTTGCATGCGATGATACAACGGGGGCGCTGTATCTCCTAAATATTACTATTGTTTGCTTGTGAAGGTATCCCTTGCCTTCTGAATTCCGATGGCGTGACCCCTCTCATCTTCTTGAAGAACTTGGTGAGGTGAGCCTGCGAAGAAAAACCGAATATGTTGGCGATGGCTTGCACCGTCTGCGTGGTGGTAGTCAGTTCGCGCTCTATCTCCTTCACTATATATTCGTCGATGATGGTCTTGGGAGCCTTGCCCGACATGCGTCGTGTCACCTGCGCAAGATAGCGGCTGCTCACATTGAGTTGTTCGGCATAGAAGCGCACGTCACTATAAGTGCGGCAGAAATTGTTCACCTGCGAGATAAACTGGTTGAAGAGTTCCGAACTCCTGCCTTGCAGACGGCTCTCACGCACAAGGTCTACATTGATGAAGTCCTGTGCCTGTTTGAGCGCCTCGTCCATCCGTTTGCCCTGACTCAGGTATACGGCAAGGGCAGAAGAGAAGCGGTTGATGAGACCGTGCGAGTTGGCATTGTCAAGACGATAGACATTGAGTCCGTCACTCTCCGCCATCTGCAGTTGACGGGAGTTTTGCAGTATGGTGTCGCTCTCCTTCTTCCTCGCCACGATGACCGAGCAGAGAGGCAGCAAGCGATATTTTATCTGCGTGACGACATTCTCCGACATCAGCGCCTCGCCGTTGCTCGACCATATGGAGGGAGCATAGATGATATGTTCGGGACGATATTTCGTCAAAGCGTCGATGACCACATTGAGAGTCTCCACTTTGCGTATCATACCCACCTTCACCACCGTGGGCTGCATATCATTCATGATAGCCTCTATCTGCGCCGATACCGTCTCCGCAGGGATATCAAAGAACTCCTGGATACCCAGCGTGTTTTGCACGGTGATGCTCGTGATAGCCGATGCCGCATAGCCACCCAGTTCAGAGATGGTCTTGATGTCTGCCTGCACGCCGGCGCCGCCCGTTCCGTCCGAACCGGTCACTGTGAGAATGGTCTTTATGGAGTTGTCGTTTGTCATCACTATGCAAAGGAAAGAAAAAAAAGTCAGATGGAGAAATATAGTGACAAGTTATTTCTTTTACCGTCACTTAGTCCCATATAGACAAACATTATTTATATATGTATAAAGGATTAATTAAGGGGCGTATAATTATTGGAGGAGGTAGGTGAATTCTCCGTTCCGTACAACGGAACGGCCATTCTGAACTACGGAACGGTCATTCCGAACCACGGAACGGTCATTCCGAACTACGGAACGGAGATTTTTCTTAGCCGAGAATATAAATATAAGCTCATTTAGGGGCAAAGCGGGGACGCTTCGCCTACTATGGATAGCATTTCATAGTAGGTGCTGCGTCCTCGCTGCACCCTTCAAGCAAGTGGTTGGTAATCATCGGAGGTACAGCGCCCTCGCTGTACCATTCAAGCGTGAATGTTAATTGAGAATATGTTGGTTGCGATGGTACAGCGGGGGCGCTGTACCTCCTAAGTTACCATTGCTTGCCAGACGTTTACCTCCTAAGTTGCAATTGCTTACAGGGCGCTGTCACCTGAGATGGGCAAAGCGGGGACGCTTCGCCTACTATGGATAGCATTCTGTAGTAGGTGCTGCGTCCTCGCTGCACCCCTCTCAAGCATGTGGATGGTAATTCTTGACAAGAAAAAAAGTACCAACATGTTTTTTTGCTGTTACTTAATATAACTATTGTTTGCCGTTTTCGCGCAATTGTCGTAAATTTGCATAATAGATAAAATTAACGCGTAATTATCTATTATTTTTAATATGAATAAAGGAAAAGTTGACGTCCTGCTCGGTTTGCAGTGGGGCGACGAGGGAAAAGGAAAGGTTGTGGACGTGCTTACTCCCAACTATGATGTTGTGGCAAGATTTCAGGGTGGCCCTAATGCAGGTCATACACTTGAGTTCGCTGGCGAAAAATATGTGCTCCGCAGCATTCCGTCGGGCATCTTCCAGGGTGACAAGGTGAATATCATCGGCAATGGCGTGGTGCTTGCTCCAGACCTCTTTATGGCTGAGGCTAAGGATTTGGAAAAGAGCGGTCACGACCTGAAGAGCCGTCTGCATATCTCTAAGAAAGCCCATCTCATCATGCCTACCCACCGCTTGCTCGATGCTGCCCTCGAGGCACAGAAGGGCGACAGCAAAGTAGGCACCACAGGCAAGGGCATCGGTCCTACCTACACCGACAAGGTGAGCCGCAACGGTCTGCGTGTCGGCGACATCCTCGACAACTTTGAAGAGAAATACAATGCCCACAAGGCTTTACATCTGAAGACTCTGAAGTCACTCAACTATACCGACTTTGACATCACAGAGGTAGAGAAGAAGTGGATGGAAGGTGTGGAATACCTCAAGCAGTTTCACCTCGTGGACTCAGAGCATGAGATCAACCATCTGCTCCGCGAGGGCAAGTCAGTATTGTGCGAAGGTGCACAGGGCACCATGCTCGACGTGGACTTCGGTTCCTATCCTTTCGTGACCTCCAGCAACACCATCTGCGCTGGCGCATGCACTGGACTGGGCATCGGTCCCAACAAGGTGGGAGAGGTCTACGGCATCATGAAGGCATACTGCACACGAGTGGGTGCGGGTCCGTTCCCTACAGAACTCTTCGACGAGACTGGCAACACCATACGCCAGATAGGTCATGAGTATGGAGCAGTGACAGGTCGTGAGCGCCGCTGCGGATGGATAGACCTCGTGGCACTGCGCTATTCCATCATGGTGAACGGCGTGACACAGTTGATAATGATGAAGAGTGACGTGCTCGACACATTCAAGACCATCAAGGCTTGCGTGGCATATAAGGTGAACGGTGTGGAGACACGTGACTTTCCTTACGACATAGAGAAAGGCATCGAACCCGTATACAAGGAGATGGACGGATGGATGACCGACATGACAAAATATACCTCTGAGGATCAGTTCCCAGAGGCATTCAATGAATACATCAAGTTCCTCGAAGCAGAACTGGAGACTCCGATAAGCATCATTTCCATAGGTCCTGACAGAGAACAGACAATTGTAAGAAACAAGTAAATGAACAAACCGTCAATACCAAAGGGTACGCGCGACTTCTCCGCCCAGGAGATGGCAAAGCGCAACTATATTTTCAATACTATAAAGGACGTCTATGCCCTCTACGGCTTTCAGCAGATAGAGACTCCGGCGATGGAAAATCTCTCCACGCTGATGGGCAAGTATGGCGAGGAAGGCGACAAACTGCTCTTCAAAATTCTCAATTCCGGCGACTTCCTGCATGGCATGACCGCTACGGACATCGCCGAGACTTCCACCACGAAGTTGGCTTCGAAGATATGCGAGAAGGGTCTGCGCTATGACCTCACAGTGCCTTTTGCACGCTATGTGGTGCAGCACAGGGATGAACTGCAGATGCCTTTCAAGCGCTATCAGATACAGCCCGTGTGGCGTGCCGACCGTCCGCAGAAGGGACGTTATCGTGAGTTCTATCAGTGTGACGCTGATGTGGTGGGTTCGGACTCGCTGCTCAATGAGGTGGAACTGATGCAGATCGTCGACACCGTGTTTACTCGCTTTGGTGTGCGCGTGCAGATAAAGATCAACAACAGAAAGATACTGAGCGGTATTGCCGAGGTGCTCGATGCTTCCGACAAGATAGTGGACATCACAGTGGCTATCGACAAACTCGACAAAATGGGTTTGGAGAAAGTCATCGAGGAACTGAAGGCTGACGGACTGTCGGACGAGCAGGTGGAGAAACTCAAACCGATACTCCTGCTGTCGGGTACGAACGCCGAGAAACTCGACACCATCTCAGAGGTGCTGGCATCATCAGAGACTGGTCTGAAGGGAGTGGAGGAGACACGATTTATCCTCTCTCAACTTGAGACTACTGGTCTGAATAACGAATTGCAACTCGACCTTACCCTGGCGCGCGGATTAAACTACTACACGGGTGCCATCTTCGAGGTGAAGGCTCTCGATGTGCAGATAGGCAGTATCACTGGTGGCGGTCGCTATGACAACCTCACGGGTATCTTCGGTTTGCCGGGACTGTCAGGCGTGGGTATATCCTTCGGTGCAGACCGCATCTTTGATGTGCTCAACCAATTGGAACTCTATCCCGACAATGCTCTGCACTCCACACAACTCCTCTTCATAAACTTCGGCGAGAAGGAGATGCAGTATTGCATGCCGCTGGCAAAAGCAGCACGCAAGGCTGGCATCCTCACGGAGATATATCCTGACTCGGCGAAGATGAAGAAGCAGATGGCTTATGCCAATGCCAAGCAGGTGCGCTTCGTAGCCCTTGCTGGTGAGAACGAGGTGGCAGAAGAGAAAATTACCCTCAAGGACATGATAACAGGCGAGCAGACGCTCATTGCCAAGGATGCCCTCGTGGAAGCGGTCAAGGCAAAATTGTAATATATTGTATGGAAGGGTGCAGCGAGGACGCAGCACCTACTATGATTACTACTGCGGGCTGAAAGCCCAACTACACATAGCCCAGGGCAGAGTTGCGTAGCAACGTCACCCTGGGTTTTATGTTTGCAGAATAATATAATGCGCCCTGTAAGGGCAACTACAAAAATAATATTGTGTATAATGTAGTTGCCCTTACAGGGCGTAGATATAATCGATTGTAACTTATGCCCTTGGTCATGCATTTGGACGATGGGTACAGCGAGGGCGCTGTACCTCCTATGGATACTGTTGATTGCTTGAGAGGCTGCAGCGAGGACGCTGCACCTATTACAGTTCACTTGCTGCGCAGAAGGACATTCTCTCGCAGATGGTCACCATAGAAGAAGAGTTCCTGCAGGTGGAGGTTGCCCTCGGGGAAGATGTCCTTGAGACCAGGGAATGTGTAGTGCGATGCGTCAAGTCCGTTGACAACAAGAAGATGACGGAGAGAGTCCACGCTTACGGTCACATCCGTATGGCTGTCCTTTGTCACTACTGCCGTACCGTAAGGAAACCGCTTGTCGTCAGCCTTCGGTTTGTCACCTGCTTTGAGAAGAACGGCAGGTGAGGACGATGTCGTCCACGACACAGGATTGATGCAACCGATATTGCCCTTGCCGAGGATATCGCTTGCAGCATCAGGAGTAGTCACACTCATGAAGTTTATTGTTACACCTTGTGACGTGGCGTCCTTTGCCAGTTTTACGTGCGACAAGGCGTGACCTGCTTGCCTCATAGTATCCTCTGCCGTAATGGAAAATCCCACTACATAGGCGGCAATGAGCCTTCTGTATGTCTCGTCATCCATATGTTTGAGCACTTCGGTGACGAGGTTACCTCCCTGAGAGAAACCGGCAAGGATAAACTTGCGCCCATTGTTGATGTGCTTGATGTAATAGTCGAAGGCAGCGTTGGCATCGTCCACCGCCGTCTTGTGTGCGGCATTATATGCTGCAGAGTCAGGCGTGCCGAATGTGGCTTGGCGATAGTAAGGAAGGAAGAGGTTAGCCTTTGTGGCAAAGATAGTGTCAGCCAATTGTGCCGAGAGTAGCCAAGCCTGTCGGTGGTCGGCATTCTTAGGGTCGGCATTGTAATGCTGAGTGCCCGTGCTGTCGCTCCATGCGAAGAGGCATGTGGGAAGAAGATAAAACACATCAGGTTGCTTCTCGTCTATATTCGTCAGGCGGTTGCCTCCGTCATACCACAGAGTGCTGTCAGCCCAATATTCCGATGAACAACAGTCCTTTGTGTTGCCCGATGTACACGATGCTACCGACAGATGCAATGCAACTGCCAGCATTATAATATATAATAATGTGTGTTTTGTCTTCATAGTAGATGCTATCTTAGTTATAGAAACTCCAACTTACACCTATGCGCAGCACGCTCTCGTTGATGGGGTAGTGGGGCGTGAGGAAATACATGCGGTTGCCCATGCCCTTGTTGACGTGCGAATACATCAAATAGAAGCGGGTGCCCTTCAGATTGAAGTTTGCGTAGGCGCAGATGATGGGATAGTTGCCTATCTTTGTCTTCTCGGCGTTGCCCTGCACCACATACTGACCTATGGCAGGCATATAGTCGGGAGCCTCATAGGAAGTGAAGTAGCGGGCGTCGGCACCAAACTCCGTGTGCAGCACCTTGGCGATGCGGAACTTTAGGTAGAGGTTTGTATAGACATTGAGTGCCGGCACGGGCAGGATGCTCTGCTCCGTAGACTTCTGCCATGTCACCATGTTCTCCCAGTTGAGTATGCCAAGCGTGAAGTCCTGCTTGAGTGATGCCGTGAGCACCGTTATCGGGTTGCCGCTCTGTGCCACCGTCACGGCGTTGTTGATTCTGCCCAATGAAGTATCAGTCGTGTATGTGCCAGAGAGGTAAGTGTAGTTTGTCAGTTCGTCAACGCCAAAGCGAAGCGATGTGCGAGTCTTCTTGTAAGACAGCAGACCCTCGATGCGCGTATGTGTGGACATGTTGAGATTGTCGTCCCACCACAGATGCGACGAGTGGTAATGGCGCATGTAGTAGTTGGGTCGCTCATTGTGGAAGAATCCCTTGGCAGCCACAGTCACCGTGTCACCAAATAGGTGCATATTGAGTTCGGCAGTAGCGTCCAACTTCACCTGACCCTGGTCGTCGCCGAGGAGCCAAGTCTCTGCCGTCACATTATAATGGAAAGCCTTGCCCTGAGTGCGCGACATCTGTCCGCCTATGCTGACGTTGTGGTCGGTATAGCGCACGAGACCCGCCGTGAGGTCAGGCAGAGAGTAGCGACGCAGGTCACTTGCCGCGAATATCTTCAGTCCGGCAAACATCCACTTGTTGAAGCCTTCGAGCAATGACACTGCCAAGGTGTTGCGCAGACGGAAATACTTAGTCTCGTCATACACCTCGCTCGTATTCGAACTGTCATAGTCGTAATATGAGTTAGCATAGTATCCTGTCGTGGTGGCATGCGCCTGATAGATGCGGTCGTGGGAGTCGAGTTGTGCGGTGTGGATAAAACTTGTCACAGGCACATATTCCAACTTCATCCAGGAAGTGTCGACAGGAGCCTCCTTCTTCTTGTTGATGATGCTGTCGGCAGTGGCGAGGTCCATCTTTATGCGTCCCAGGTCAGCCTTTACGCTGTCGGCAGGTTGGGGAGCGCTCTCCACCACCTTCGCATTGTCGGGTCTACCCGTATAGGTGACATTGTCGTCGTCTTCTTCCCGATTACGCTGTCTCTTGTCCTTATTGTTGTCCTTATTGTCCTTCTGCGACTCCATGGCAAACTTGCGTGCGGCAATCTCCTCCTCCGTCATCTTCACCTTGCGGTGGAAACCGACATTATAGCGATGAGAGAGGAATACGTGCTGATTGCTGTTGCGATTCCAGTTGCTCTCGAGCACCGTGGGAATCTCGCTCGTGGTGAAGTTGTCGTCGTAACTGTCGGGGTAGGTGATGTAAGTGTCCTCGCGTATACCGCCGTTCTCGGTCACCTTCTGCTTGTTGGTGGTGAGGAGCAGGTGAGCCTGATATTGGTCGCCGATGTATGATCCGTAGAGGTTGAGGCCAAAGAGCGAGGTGCTCTGCTGGTCGTAGTAGCCTCGGCCATAGTGATAATCCAACTTAAATCCCATACCGAAGTGCTTGCCCGCATTCACGGCAAACTTCGCAGAGAAATGGTCCTCGCCGTTGGTGCGGTTACCGCAGGTGTTGTAGGTGAGGTTGGCGAAAGGCGAGAGCGTGTTGGTGAAGAGGAACTCGTCGGGTTGCTTGTGGAAATAATCATACGGCTGGGTGAACAGGAAGTCGCCGTCGTCCTTCTTGCGGTCGATGAATATTCTGTTGATACGCGGAGTGCCAGTATTGCCGAGATAATTGTATTCGCCCATTAAGCCAGAGGTGAAGATGGTGTTTTGAAACATATGCGTCACCGTGTCAATCGGTTGCTTGACGATGTCGCCGAAGCGGCGGTCTACGGTCCACATATATATACCCTTAGGTATCTCCTTGTGAGAACTGCTAAGGGAGTCACCCGCAGCGCCATTGCGCGACGAACTACTATTGCCGAGATTATTGCCGAGATTATTGCCGAGATTATTGCCGAGCCCATTGCTGGAAAAAGTTCTGGTCTGGGCTTCGGCGAGAGTGCAGGCGAAGGCTATGGAAAGAATTATAAGGATAGTTTTCTTCATCATCAGTGCATTATGCGGAGCACAGACTCCGAAAACTTAATTATGATGCTGGCTATCAGTATGGCTCCGCCTATGAAGTGGTTGGAGTAGAGATATACCACCATGCCGATGATGGCAAGGAGGATGAAGACGATGTTGAGGATGTTTCTTATCTTGAAGAAACGTCCCTTGTTGGCATAACTCATCTTCTCCATAGGGCGGCGGTGTATTCTGCCTGTGCTGTTGTTGTCAGTATCGTTGTTTTGCATCTTTATGTGAAATGTTATTTTGTAGTGTCAGACAAAGACTGCTGCAGAGTGTCGAGAACTTCCCTCATGCGGTCTACTGTGCCGACGCGGAACTTGCGGTTTATTCTCTTCAGTTTTGTGCCGTTCTTGGAGACCATCAGTTTGTCGGTGATGAGGTCCTCGGCATAGAAGAGGTCGGAGCCGTTGTGGCCGTTGCTATATTCGTAAGTGAGGCGTGAGATCTTCACGTTCACCTTGCCGTCGCTACAGTTTACCACCATCAGATAGTTTAATAGGGCGCGGTCGAGCACGAAGGCATGGTTGGTGAACACAAGCCATTCGCCAAAGTTGGCCACTATGGAGTGCTCGTTCTTGTCGATGAGCGATATGCGGCTCTTCTGTGTCTGGTTTTCCCCTCCCGTCAGTTGTTCTATCTCCTTGTATGCAGTGTCGAAAGCCTCCTGGGCAGACATGTTGCCAGTACTTATCTCGCGGGAGAACACCACCTTGCCGTCCTCCTCTGGCACAGCGCCGGCGAGATATGGTTTGTCAGCCTCCTTTATCTCGTTTGCCTTTTCTGTTTTCTTCGATACTTTTGTTTCTTCTGTTTTCTTTGCTTCTGGTATCTCCCAGTTACTCTGCGCCATAACTGCAAGTGGCGTGAGCATGAGGCATAAAGCCAATGTTTTCTTTTTCATATTGTTGTGTGTAAGTGGCATGGTGCCTATTGTCTTACAAAATTACTAAATAATATTATGTCGTTGGCAGAAAAAGCATTCTTTAACTTAATCCGTCGAGCATCTCCTGCAGATGCGCTATCTCGTCGCGATACTGTGCGGCCTGTAGGAAATCCAACTTTGATGCAGCCTCTTTCATCAAGGCAGTATTGGCGGCGATGGCCTTTTCTATCTGCTTGCGGTCCATCTTCTGTATGATAGGGTCGGCGGCAAAGACAGGCGAATCGTCCTTTGGTACATAAGCCTTCGGTGTTGTAGGTTCGGCTGCCATGGCGGTTTCTGCATTGCCCACAAGAGTCGTGGCGATGGCTTTCTTGATAGGTGTAGGCGTGATGCCGTGCTCCTCATTGTAGTGCATCTGTATCATGCGGCGGCGGTTGGTCTCGTCGATGGTGCGTCGCATGCTGTCGGTAATCCTGTCGGCATACATGATGACCTTGCCGTGGACATTTCGTGCGGCACGTCCGGCAGTCTGCGTCATACTGCGCTCGCTGCGGAGAAATCCCTCCTTGTCGGCATCGAGGATAGCCACGAGTGATACTTCGGGCAGGTCGAGACCCTCGCGGAGAAGGTTTACACCAACCAAGACATCAAAGAGTCCGGCGCGCAAGTCCTTCATTATCTTTACACGGTCGAGTGTGGCCACGTCGCTGTGGATGTAGTTGGCACGGATGTCGTGAGCAAGGAGATATTCCGTCAACTCCTCTGCCATACGTTTGGTGAGAGTGGTGATGAGCACACGCTCCTCGCGCTCCGTGCGTTGTAATATCTCGTCGAGGAGGTCGTCGACCTGATTCTCTGATGGCTTGACGACAATCTCGGGGTCAAGCAGTCCCGTAGGGCGTATCACCTGTTCCACTACGACACCCTCAGACTCACGCAGTTCGTAGTCGGCAGGAGTGGCGGAGACATATATCGTCTGGTTGAGCATCTCATAAAACTCCTCAAACTTCAGCGGGCGGTTGTCGAAGGCTGCAGGCAGACGGAAACCATATTCCACGAGATTCTGTTTGCGAGCGCGGTCGCCACCATACATCGCCCCTATCTGCGGAATGCTCACGTGACTTTCGTCTACCACGAGGATGAAGTCCTTGGGGAAGAAGTCCAGGAGGCAATAAGGTTTCTGTCCCGCTTCCCTTCCGTCGAAATAACGTGAGTAGTTTTCTATGCCAGAACAATGTCCCAGTTCCTTTATCATCTCGATGTCATACTCTACGCGTTCCTTTATGCGTTGGGCCTTGATGGTGTCGCCGAGTTCTTCGAAGAATGCTATCTGTTTGCAAAGGTCGTCCTGGATGCTGCGTATGGCGGCCTCCTGCTGTTCCTTGGTAGTGACAAAGAGGTTGGCAGGGAATATCTGATACTCCTTGAATGACTCCATGCGATGGAAGGTTATGGCATCCAGTTCCTCAATGCTGTCAATCTCGTCATCCCACCAAGTCACTCGTATCACGTTTTCGCTGTATGCAGGATATATGTCGGCAGTTTCACCTTTCACTCGGAAACATCCTCGCTCCAGGGTGATGTCGTTTCTGATGTAGAGAGCGTCTACAAGTTGGCGCAGGAAGGCATTGCGCTCTATATGCTGACCAGCCTTTATAGAAATGACATTGCTCTGCAAGGCGGTAGGTCCGCCCATACCATAGATGCACGATACTGAAGACACTACGATGACATCGCGACGCCCCGACAGCAATGCGCTCACCGCCTTGAGACGCAGGCGGTCTATCTCGTCGTTGATGGCAAGGTCCTTTTCTATGTAAGTGTCGCTCGTGGGAAGATAAGCCTCCGGCTGATAATAATCATAATAGGAAACATAATATTCCACGGCATTGTCGGGGAAGAATCCCTTCATCTCCTCATAGAGTTGAGCCGCGAGAGTCTTGTTATGGCTGAGGATTAGGGTAGGGCGGTTTGCGTTCGCAATGACATTTGCGACCGTGAAAGTCTTGCCCGAACCAGTAACGCCGAGTAGCACCTGTGCCCTGTCGCCACGCTTTAGGCCTTCGGTGAGTTGCCTTATAGCCTCAGGTTGGTCACCAGTAGGCTGAAACTTGGATGTCAGTTTGAAATCCTTCATAAGTGCAAAGTTACGAGTAAATGCGTGAAAACGCAAAAACTCCACAATAAGTGTTATATGAATGTGAATGATGCTGAAAAATAGTGTGATTTACTTTGCCGATTAGTTGAAAAGCAGTAATTTTGCACTAAAATGTGCATTAAAGGTATGAAGAAAGGGTTTTCTGCCGTAGTGTTATCGGCATTCCTGCTCACTGGTTGCGCCAACGAGTTCAATCAGGTATACAAGTCATCGGACTCAAGTTATAGATATGAGTACGCAAAGGAAGCATTCGCAAACGGTAAGTTTACGCGTGCCACAACACTGTTGACAGAACTCGTGTCTTTCAACAAGGGTACATCCAACGCTGAGGAATGCCTTTACATGCTTGCTATGGCGCAGTATAACTCCAAGGATTACGAGAGTGCGGCTATGACTTTCGACAAGTACTTTTCTTCATATAGAAAGGGAAAATTTGCTGAGAAGGCGTGCTTCTTTAAGGGACAAAGTCTATATATGAGCACTCCTGAACCACGACTCGACCAAACACAGACAGTGGCAGCCATCAGTGC
>CAVKNF010000030.1:0-7534 GCA_963657415.1 bacterium
GCCTTCTTTCAAATCACGAGAGCCTCAGAGTCATTACGACCCTGAGGCTCTTTTTAGTAGGTGCTGCGTCCTCGCTGCACCCCTCATAATATAAGATCCCTTTCCTGTAGAGGGCAAAGCGGGGACGCTTCGCCTACTATGAATTGCATATCTTAAGGAGGTACGGCGCCCCCGCCGTACCACGCTAATAATGATTTTCTCTAGCAAGCGATTGGTGCAACGGGGGACGCAGCACCTACTATAATTACCATTCACTCGTTAGCGATGGTACAGCGAGGGCGCTGTACCTCCTATGGTTACCAATCACTCGCTAGTGTTGGTACAGCGAGGGCGCTGCATCCCTGAATTAGTCTTAACACAATTGTAACAAGTTGATAATATCATTGCAATAATGCGAAAGTAATTTTGCACCCGTAAAATATTCAACTTATCTACAGTTATTTATGAATACAATTTTCCTTGGCATTGTATGCTTTCTTATTATTCTTGCCATCTTTGACTTGGTGGTGGGTGTGAGCAACGATGCAGTGAACTTCATCAATTCTGCTATTGGAGCAAAGGCGGCTAAGTTTCGCACTATTATCCTTGTAGCCGCTATCGGTGTGTTTATCGGTGCAGCAACAAGTAACGGAATGATGGACGTGGCTCGCCACGGCATTCTGTCGCCGACTTATTACTCCTTCTATGACGTGATGTGCATCTACCTTGCCGTCATGGTTACTGACGTGGTGCTCCTTGACACCTTCAACACATTGGGAATGCCTACGTCAACAACAGTGTCGCTTGTGTTTGAACTTCTTGGCGGTTCGTGTGCCATTGCGTTTATCACCATTTTGGGTGACGATTCGTTGTCATTCGGTAATATGATAAACACCGAGAAGGCATTGTCGGTAATCATCGCCATCTTCGTGAGTGTTGCCATTGCGTTCTTCTTCGGTACTGTAGTGCAGTGGCTTTCACGAATTCTGTTTACCTTTAAGGTTAACGAAAGAGGATTCAAGGTGATGATATTCGGCGGTATTGCTGTGACAAGTATCGTTTGGTTCTTGCTTATCAATGGTCTGAAGAGTTCTACCATCATGACGCCAGAACTCCGTCAGCAGATAAGTGACAATGCCCTTCTTATACTTGGAGGTTGCTTTGTTGTGTCAACCATCATAATGGGTCTTTTCTGTCTTCTCAAGATAAATGTATTGAAGTTTGTGGTATTGCTCGGAACCTTTGCACTCGCAATGGCATTCGCTGGCAATGACCTCGTGAACTTCATCGGTGTGCCTCTTGCAGGACTTTCATCTTATCAGGACTATGTGGCCAACGGTGCTGGTGATCCTTACACATTCATGATGAATTCCCTCAATGAGAGTGCGCATACTCCTATAGTGTTCCTTCTCGGCGCAGGCGTTATAATGGTGTTGTCGCTGACATTCTCAAAGAAAGCGCAGAATGTGGTAAAGACATCCGTAGACCTTAGCCGTCAGGATGAAGGTGATGAGATGTTCGGTTCAAGCGCAGTGGCCCGTACACTGGTGCGTTCTACCACTAAAATGGCAGCGTCAGTGATATCTGTCATGCCAGAGTCAATGTGCAGATGGATTAACGGACGTTTCAATACCGACGAAGCACAGTTGGCACAGGGTGCAGCCTTCGACCTTGTAAGAGCATCAGTTAACCTCGTGCTTGCAGGACTTCTTGTTGCAATCGGTACTTCTTACAAGTTGCCATTGTCTACAACCTACGTGACCTTCATGGTGGCAATGGGTTCGAGTCTTGCAGACCGTGCATGGAGCCGTGAGTCAGCAGTATTCCGCATCACAGGTGTGGTAAGCGTTATTGGTGGATGGTTTATTACAGCAGGTGTTGCCTTCATCGTGGGCGGTATCGTGGCTTCAATAATGTACTTCGGTTCATATGTTGCAATGGTCATCATGATAGCCATCTCAGTGTTCGTGCTCTTGAGAAGCAACAAGATGTTTGCTAAGAAGAAGGACGACCAGCCTGATGAGTTGTTCACCCAGTTGGTGAAGTCAAGAGACAATAACGAACGATTCGAACTCCTTTGCCAGCACATACGCTTGCAGACCGCTGCCCGTCTGAAATTTGCCGAGCATGCTTACGGCGACACTACCGAAGCATTCTTCCATGAAGAGTATCGCCGTCTGCGTCATGTAGAACGTGACCTTGGCGATGAGCGCAAGGAGATGAAGCGACAGAGAAGAAAGGAAATCATCGGTATACGCAAGATTGACCAGATAGTAGCCATTGAGCGCAACACTTGGTTCTTCCTCGCCAACACTTCCATTGAGCAGATACTCTATTGTATCAAGCGTATGAACACTCCTTGTAAGGAGCATGTCGGCAACAACTTCTCTCCAGTGTCAGCACAGTATGTCAATGCCTTCAGTCCTCTTGGCAATGAGGTGAGCAAGATTCTCGACCGCACGGTGACAATGCTTGAGTCAAACTCTATGGACGAGGCAGAGATAATAAGAACTGATGCCGACAACCTGCAGCAGAACCTCTCTGACTACAGAAAGCGCGTTATCGACGACATACAGAAGTCGACCATCAACATCGAGTCGATGACAGTATTCCTCAATATCGTGCAGGAAAGCCAGGCTATGCTTGCTTCTCTGCGTCACATGATCCGTGGCGTGATGAAGTTCCAGGAATAACGCCTGCGACTTTATAAAACAAGTCACTCATAAAATAGCGATATCCTAAGATACGACACAAAGTATCTTAGGATATTTGTGTTTATGGACTACTTTAGCCGCAAGATTTTTGGTTATTGAAAATAAAAGAGTATTTTTGCAGCCATAATATAATCAGGTGAGTGCTATAGACATATCCTATAGCATGAGAACATGAACTCAAACACTGGTAGAGATGGGCTGGATTGGAAGACTTATTTCGTTTTTTTCTGCTGCCGTGAAGCCTTGGGCAAAGAACTTCACGTTCTGTTTCATGATGTATGTCCTCGGATGTGTGGTGGCATATCTGACAATTCCCAATTACCGCAATGCCCATGTCTATTCGCATCTCTACACCGAACTCTTCTTTGATGTCAGCATCCTCAGTTTCCTCTTGTGGATAGTAGGCAAGCGTGTGCGTCCTGTGCTGAAAGGTTTCTTTTATACAGTGGCATACATATTGGCGTTTGTCGACGTCTACATCTTTACCAAATACGACACCACGCTCACCCCTACGGTGATGATGCTTCTTGCAGAGACCGACTCCAGGGAAGCCGGAGAGTTCCTGCATTCGCTTCTCTCTCCCGACATCATCTTCGGCAAGACCGGTTGGATACTTGTTGTTCTCATTGTACATATATTACTTACGCCAATAAGCAAGTTGTTTCGTAACATCAGACTGTCTGATGCCATAAAGGAACAACTGATAGATCCCTTCTTCGGTTTAGTATTCTTTGTGACATTCATCATCACAGGCATCATAGCAATACCCAACAAGGTAGGGCTGTGTAAGTTGATGACTGCCGACAGTATAGGCGAGGTGGAACATCTGCTAACCGAGAAAGATCATGGTGTAGACTATCAACCCATATACCGCCTGGCATTCAGTACCTATGCCAATTCTTTGACCGCACGCCAGATAAAGGTGTTGCGTGACCAGGCGGACAAGGTGCAGATAGACTCATGCCAATTCACATCCCCAAAGATAGTATTGATAATAGGCGAGAGCCTTTCGCGCCATCACTCCCAGCAGTATGGCTATTGGCAACCCACCACGCCACGCCAGTCTTGGTTTGAGGGCACGGGCGACATGGTGAAGTTTACCGATGTCGTGTCACCATGGAACCTTACCAGTTTCGTCTTCAAACTCATGTTCTCCACCTATACCGTCGGCGACAGGGGCGAGTGGTGCGACTATCCGCTCTTCCCCGAAGTCTTCCGCAAGGCAGGCTATCATGTGACATTCCTCACCAACCAGTTTCTGCCGAAGGCAAAGGAAGCCGTATATGATTTCTCAGGCGGATTCTTCCTCAATGATCCTGTGCTCTCCAAGGCACAGTTTGACACCCGCAACGACAAGGTGCACAAATATGACGAAGGTCTCCTTGACGACTATCGCAAACTCAATCATACAAGTAAGGCAAAAGGAGAACTCACCATCTTCCACCTCATAGGTCAGCATGTGACCTATCGTCAGCGTTATCCCCAAGATAGAAGAGTGTTTAAGAAGGAAGACTACGTCAAGGCAAAACCCAACCTCAACGACCGCGAGCGCCAGATACTTGCCGATTACGACAACTCCATACTCTATAATGACTCCGTCGTGGCAGCCATCGTGAAACAGTTTATCAATGACGATGCTATCGTGATATATCTCTCCGATCATGGCGAGGAATGCTATGAAGGCGACATGCACTTCTACTGTCGCATGCACAGCGCCACTATAGATTCACGTCTGGCGCATGCCGAGTTTGACATCCCCTTCTGGATATACTGCACCAAGACCTACCAGCAGAATCATCCCGAGATATTTGCCCAGGTACAGGCTGCGCGCAACCGCCGCTATATGACCGACGCCCTGCCGCATCTCCTCATGTATCTTGCCGGGATAAATAGCCGAGACTACAACGAGAGATACAATCTCCTGAGTCCGAAATATGACAATAACCGACCGCGCATATTAAAGAACACGACCGATTATGACACACTTAAGTAGGCGTGAATGTTCCGCCCTGCGCGGCATAGCCATACTTGGCATTGTGCTGCACAATTACTGCCACTGGCTCGGCATGGCCGTGAAGGAAAACGAATACACCTTCACCATGTCAAAGGCCGATGGCATAGCCCGTGCCATTGCCGACCCGTCATGGAATTTGCCCGTACACCTGCTCTCCTTCTTCGGTCATTATGGAGTGCCCGTATTCCTCTTCCTCAGTGCCTATGGACTGACAATGAAATATGAGATAGGAGGAGCCGAGGATAAAGTATGGCGCTTCATAAAGACACACTTCATAAAACTCTTCTCCATGATGATAGTCGGCTTTGCCGCTTTCACCATGATAGACCGCATAACGCCTGGTCCTCACCATTATCAACTCATGGATGTGGTGACCCAACTTCTGCTTGTCAACAATCTTATGCCAGACCCCGACCATGTCATATGGCCCGGACCATATTGGTTTTTCGGACTTATGATGCAGTTGTATGTCGTCTATCGCCTGTTCCTCTATAAGCGCCATTGGGGCATCACCGTGGCTTTCATCCTCGTCTGCACTCTGTTGCAGGCACTCTGCAGTCCTGAGGGAGAGACCCTCAACCGCCTGCGCTATAATTTTATAGGAGGAATGCTTCCCTTCGGTATGGGACTCCTCTATGGACGCTTGGCAGAGATGAAGTGGGAGAAACAGATAAGATGGAAACCAGACACACAATATGCAAAGGTTATCTGCGCCACCCTCGCCGTGCTGTTTCTCCTTGCCCTCGTCTATTACTGGAGTTTCGACTTTCAGTCATGGTTGTGGGTGCCAATGGCAGTATGCCTTCTCTGTATACTCGCGGTAAAAATCTTGCCAGCCAAAGCCAATGACCTGTTGGCATGGGTAGGAGGCATCTCCTCTGCCATGTTCGTTTGCCATCCCATCACAAGAAAGATATTCATTCCCATAAGCCGACAAGGTGACACCTACACAGGACTCCTCCTCTATATGACAGCCACCATAGTACTCTCACTCGGCTTCGCCTTCATACTTCAGAAGAAAAAGAAATGAACATACGGAAACCGCACGACATCGACATGTCGCATCTAAGCCGTTTCCGTTCGGAGTATATGGGAGTGGCGATGTTGGCAATAATCCTCTTTCATGTGGCATTGCCCCGCACTTCCACGTTCTTCGGTCTGCGCCGTATGGGCAATATTGGTGTCGACATATTCCTCTTCCTCAGCGGTATGGGTCTCTGGTTTTCTTGGATGAAGAGCATAGCCAAAGCAGACGGCGAAACATTCCTCAAGCGCTGGGCTTCATTCTATCGCCGACGTCTCATCCGAGTCTATCCCACATGGCTCGTCATAGCCTGCCTTTATTACATTCCCCGCTATCACGGTGGAGTAGAGTTGTGGCGCAATGGTCATGGACTCCTTGACCTCTTCGGCGACATACTCATCAACTGGGACTTCTGGCTGCATGACGAACTCACCTTCTGGTATATCCCCGCCATCATGCTCCTCTATGTCTTCGCTCCTCCCTTCATGCATCTCCTACGCCGTAATGGCGACTATCGCTGGCTTGTCCTCCTTCCCTTGGTGTGGACCATAGCCGTGCAGTGGGTAGCGCCCATACATCAGACAGTAGGTCACATCGAGATATTCTGGAGTCGTGTGCCCATATTCTTCCTTGGCATATGTATGGCAGAAGCGGTGCGTACGGGAGAGAAAAGAAAAGGAAACGGCATATGGCTCGTATGGATAATCTTCCTCTCCACGGCAGCCCTGTGCCTCTATCTGGAGCAGTCACTCCACGGACGCTTCCCCATCTTCCTGGAGCGCCTTGTCTATATACCCCTCACCGTCACGCTCCTGATATTGATGGGCAGACTCTTCGCCGTGACACCGGGTTTTGTCAACAAGGCATTCGCATGGATAGGCACCATCTCGCTTGAGGTATACCTCATCCATTGCCAGTTCGTACTGTTGCCCGTGCAGCGTTATCACCTTGGCTACTGGCTCACATTCCTGGTCACTCTCATCATCACTCTGCCCCTTGCCTGGGCGCTGCATAAGGTGATGCAAAGAGTGACAAATCTCCTGCAACGAATAATATAAATATGAAGAATATAATCCGACTCATACGTCCCCACCATTGGATAAAGAATGCGTTTGTATTCCTCCCGATGTTCTTCGGCGGACAACTTGCCGACAAGGATGCCATATGGCGAAGCATTGCAGCATTCTTCGCCTTCAGTTTGGTGGCGTCATCCATCTATTGCTATAATGACATCCTCGATGTCGACGACGACCGTCGCCACAGCGAGAAGTGCCACAGACCTATAGCCTCGGGTGCCGTGTCCATAGGCCAGGGCTACTTGGTGATGGTGATGATGCTCATCCTGTCACTCCTCTTGACCGCTGCCGTGTGGCAAAGCTACGGCTTGCTCATAGTCATCGCCGTATATTTCATCCTCGAGATATTCTATTGCCGACTGCTCAAGCATTTCGCCGTCGTCGATGTCTGCGTGCTCTCCTTCGGATTCGTTCTCCGCATCCTTGCAGGCAGCATCGCCACAGGCATCGAAGCGTCACATTGGCTCGTGCTCATGACCTTCCTCCTGGCTCTGCTCCTGTCGTTTGCCAAACGCAGGGACGATGTCATAAAGATGGAGAAGACGGGCGAAGCGCCACGCCATAATACCAAACGCTACAACATGACCTTTGTCAACCAGGCCATCACCGTCACGGCATCCGTCACCTTGGTGTGCTACATCATGTATACGCTCTCGCCTGAGGTCGTGGCAAGGTCCAATTTCCACTACGGCTATCTCACCACCATCCTCGTCATACTCGGACTCCT
>CAVKNF010000030.1:7830-19250 GCA_963657415.1 bacterium
GAGAAGGTGAAGCAAAAGATATTCTCGCACTTCTTCCGCGGTATGACATTGGATGACTTTAACAGCCTCTGCCGTGACTATGCCACAACCGACCGTCATATCCTGCGCCCAGGTGGCATTGAGATGATAAGGAAAGCCAAGGCAGAGGGGCATGAGGTGGTGATAGTGAGCGCCAGCATAGAGAACTGGGTGCAACCGTTCTTCCCCGATGTAAAGGTGATGGGAACGAAGATAGAAACACGCGACGGACTGCTTACAGGGCGGTTTCTTTCACGCAACTGCTATGGCGAAGAGAAGGTGAGGAGATTTTTGGAGTTGTATCCCGACAGACAAAACTATCATCTCATAGCCTATGGCGACAGCGGAGGTGACAGGGCTTTGCTCGCCTTTGCCGACGAGAGTCATTACAAACCGTGGAGAGAATAGAATAGGAGGTACGGCGCCCTCGCCGTACCATCAAATAATACCATCAAATAATACCTGAGGTCTGCCTTCTGGTACGGCGAGGGCGCCGTACCTCCTATAGTTAGATAACGATGTAATTAACCAACAAGAATATGGAAGATATAAAAGATAGAAAAAACAATAAAGCCTGCACTTGGTTGTCGGCACTGAAGAACATTTTCAGCGTGAGAAAGGAGGAGCGCCTGCTCATGGGCGGCATACTCCTGTTGCTCGTCTTTCTCCATGCCCTGCTGATATACAAATACTATGGGATGTTCACCAAGATCGACGAGCGCGGCTTCTACTGGACACTCTTCATCCGCAACTTCCATGTCTCGGGTTTCGATCCCATCACCTATAGCATAGTGTCGAAGTGGAGCGCAGGATATAATGTCTACCGCCATCCTCTCTTGGCATTCTTCATGTATGTGCCCTATCTCATAAATCAAGGACTTATGGCCATCACTGGCATCAACTGCGCCATATTCATCGTGGCCGTGATGCAGACCTTCTGGGCATTCTATGCCTTGCTCTTCTTCTATCGCATCATACGCGAGGTGATAGGTCTCAGCCAGCGCATGTCGTCGCTCTTTACCCTCTTTTTCCTCTCCTTCGCCTACATAATGATCTCGGCCATTGTGCCCGACCACTTCATCATCTCCATGATGCTCATCATGCTTGTGCTCTGGCTCACGGGCATGAAGATGCGCTCGGGCAAGCATTTCACCATGCTTCAGAGTATAGTTCTCTTCGTCTTCACTGCCGGAGTGTCGCTCAACAACGGTCTCAAGGTCTACCTCGCCACACTCTTCACCAACGGCAAACGCTTCTTCCGTCCGCTCAACATCTTCCTCGCCGTGCTGCTCCCTGCCGCACTCATATGGGGATTCTGTCGATGGGAGTATGCCACCTTCGTGTGGCCCAATGAGGTGAAGAAACAGGAGATAAAGAAGAAACGCAAGGAGGCACAACGAAAGAAAGCCTATGAGATGAAGATTGCCCAGGCGAAGAAAGATTCCGTGATGCGTGCCCAGGGCGACACAGTAGCCATCGTAGCCCGTAAGGCTGCGGAAGCAGAAAAAGCAAAGAAGAGGGCAGAGCAAAAGAAGAGACAAAGTCAGAAGCATGGCGCTCCTATCTCCAATGGCGAGTTCATGCGCTGGACTGACGTCACCTCTTCGCGCCTGTCTGCCACCGTGGAGAACCTCTTTGGCGAAGCCATACAGATGCATCAGGACTATCTCCTCGGCGATGTCCTCCGCTCGCGTCCTATGATAGTGCACTACCGTTGGTGGTGGAGTTATGCCATAGAGGGCATCATCGCCGCACTATTCTTCGTGGGCATCATCATTGGTAGAAAGCGAAAGTTCCTTTGGACCGTGCTCAGTTTCTTCGCCATGGACATGGCTCTGCACATAGGATTGGGATTTGGCATCAATGAGGTCTACATCATGTCGGCACATTACATGTATGCCGTCCCCATAGCCATCGCCTGCATAGTGCCCAGTATAGGAGTAAAGGGCAAGCGCGCCTTGACAATACTCTTGGCTGCACTCACCCTCTACCTTCTTATATATAACATTACGCTACTGGCAAGTTATTGCATTTAGGAGGTATGGCGCCCTCGCCGTACCCACTCATTGAGAATAATTTGCTTGCGTGGTACAGCGAGGGCTCTGTACCTCCTATGGTTACCATACGCTCGTTAGCGATGGGTACAGTGAGGGCGCTGTACCTCCTAACAATGCATTTCATTAGGAGGTACGGCGCCCTCGCCGTACCCATTCCATTGTGAATATTTGCTTGAGGGGCAAAGCGAGGACGCTTCGCCTACTATTTCACCACCTTCCTGCCATTCACGACATATATGCCGTGGGCTGAAGGCTTAGCGATGCGTCTGCCCTGCAGGTCGTAGTAAGCATCATCGCCTGTGGATGTCGTCACATTCTTGATGGCAGTCGGCGTATAGTCGTGCAGACTGTAGTAATAATGCTGCACGCTGCGGTTGCCGCCAGTAGTGGTGACAGTCTCAAGCAGATAGTTGGAGTCGTCAGCAAGATATTCATATGTTATCTCGCAGTCCGAGCCCGACTGCTTCACGAGGCGTCCTGCATCGTCAAGCGTATAGGTCGTGGTGCCAGTCTTTGTCTGCTCACGGTTATATGAGTCGCAGATGATTTCATTGCCATTTTGGTAGATATGCGAAGCCACTTCCGGACCATACTGCAGTTTCCACTCTTCTGCCGCTGCATCCCATTCATAAGACCAACGTGCCATCATCGCACTGGCCGAATCCCAGTCTGTAACATCCAGTGGCACCTCAGGTTCCGTATAGTTGAGTTCAGGATTCTTTGGCAATGCCACATTGTTGGATATGTATTGCTGATAATATCCGAAGGTGATTTTTCCTTCTGACACGTAATAAGAGCCCTGTGTGAAGAACACTCCGTCATCATACGATATGTCGTGATAGCCATCCGTCATGTCTTCGATGAAAGCAGCCGACTTGCGTGCTGAGCGTCTTGCGCGCACCTTCTTGCCGCCATCGTCCTGAGTCCAAGGACCGTCAAGAGACTCGCCTGAATAATCCTCCTCGTCCGTCCATATTCCTTTTTCATAAACGAACTCCCTCTTGTAGTATTCACAATCGTCTTCATCAAGTTCTTTGCCTGTCATATATGCCATATGACCGTCGGAATTGTAGAAGAAATACTCCTCGCCAGTATCACTGTATTCCTTTGTTGTCGGCTCGTCGCTGCCGTAGTCATTCCACCACTCATAGCCAGTCTCTGCCCATTTGGAGGATACCAGGTGACCATTTCCATCCCATGTATAAGATGTGTTGTCAGTGCCTTTATAACTGCTACCGCTGTTCTCAGAGACATGTGTGGCGATATGTCCAAACTGGCAATACTCGTCCTCAGGATATTCCATCAGTTCATATTGCAATGCATATACAGCATCCATGAGCGACAACTCCTTCGCATAGTCATCGGCATAGGTGTAAGTATGTTTCCATGCCACGTCGCTGTTAGCCGTTGACCTACATGATTCGCTCAAGAGACGTCCTTTGTCGTCCCATGTATATTCATAGTAGTTGCAGGATTCGTAGTCAGTATTAGGTTGGTATGTGCTGTACATTCTCTCCGGACGCGTGCCGTCGGCATTCAGTTCATATGCATCCTCTCTTTCGAGTGTGAGATACTTGTCCATGTCAGCCACTGTGGCATCGCTATCGAGATAATACGTATGGTATACCCTGTAATATAGTTTGCCGTCCTGCATCTCCCACTTTTGAATATTACCATAACTTAGGTTCAACTTCTGCGGATCCATAGTTCTCTCGCCACTCTTCGCCTCCACATAGTATGTGCGATAAGCATTCTCGAAGCGGTACTGCTTGTAGTGACCTGGATGTATCGAGCCATTATAGCGCTTCTCGATGTAAGAGTAGATATAGTCTTCATATGTGTACCAGTCTGTCTCATATGTGATTTCTACCGACAGGTTGCCCCACTTGTCGTAACCCTTTGCCGTAGCGGGATGCAGATTGCCGTCGTTAAAGCGCTCATAGGTGTATTCCCATGTCAGTCCGTCCTTGACGACAAGTTCGCCCTTGTCCTCCACGGTGCTCCTGTTGCCCTGCTCGTCCACATTATAGCGGATGCGCGAGGTGCACTGGCCGGCATCGTTAAACACATAGTCCTGCACATAGGAGTAGCTCGTGTCGACAGTCCACTGCGAGTCCTTGCGATAGGTCATCACCGAGGTGATGTATCCATACTCGTTATACTTGTAGATCTTGCGGTAACTGTCGCTGATGACGCTGTCGAGCATGTTGACCTGCGAGGCAGGGTTCACGGCACGGATCTTGAGCAGTGAGATGTCCGACTTGGCTTGTGCGTTTGCTGTCGCAAGTGTCAACGTCGCGAGTAAGGCACTCTTAAGGATGTAAGGATGTCTCATAAATCAGAATTGTTTTAGTTCGTATATTATTGATGATAAGTTCGCTGTCATGCAAACTTATGAATATTATCTTGGAAACACAAACTAAATGTCAACTTTCTTCATTTACCCCCCCCTATACGCTTTTTTTAACATAAATGAGGTGTTATAGGTGACTATTCATAGGAGGTACGGCGAGGGCGCCGTACCAGTCGCAAGTGAGCACATAATGTTAATCATGGGTACAGCGAGGGCGCTGTACCTCCTATGATTACCAATATGGCGCTTGAGAAAATATTGCTGAGTAGTGGTGGGCTTTAGTGGTAAAAAAGTTACAAATAGCCAGTTGGAGTGATGTAAAAAGTAAGGTTGTTTAATCGCAGAAGGCTGGTTGTGCGATGTCAGCAGTCAGGTCTTGTAGTTGAAAAAGTTCGTTGCGGCGATTGTGTGGCATATGTCAAAAGATTGCGCGACAAATGTCGTAAATGTTTGCGACAAATGCCAAAAAGGTCTTTGACGAATGTCGCACAACTTTTTGACGAATGTCGCAGCATTCGCGCCGCGAGATTTTGCAAACGTTGCGACTGAGTTTTTACAAAAGGTAACTTAGGAGGTACAGCGCCCTCGCTGTACCACTCAAAACTTGAGAAATTATTGATGGAGATGGGTACAGCGAGGGCGCCGTACCTCCTATGCTTGCTTGAGATGGGGTACAGCGAGGGCGCCGTACCTCCTATAAATACTATTTGCTTATGAGTGCGACGGCATAGGCGGAGATGCCTTCCTCGCGTCCAGTGAAACCGAGTTTCTCGGTGGTAGTGGCTTTGATGGAGATGTTGTCCTCATCAGTATTCATGACCTTGGCAAGGCATGACTTCATGGATGGCACATGAGGATTAATCTTCGGGCGCTCGGCACACACCGTGGCGTCGATGTTGACCACCGTGTAGCCCTTGGTGGCTATGAGGTCGATGGTGCGACGGAGAAGAATCTTGGAGTCTATGCCCTCGGTTTCGGCGGCAGTGTCGGGGAAGTGATACCCGATGTCGCGCATGTTGGCAGCGCCAAGCAGGGCATCGCAGATGGCATGTATGAGCACGTCGGCATCGCTGTGACCCACGAGTCCCATCGTGTGGTCTATCTTTATTCCTCCGAGCCACAGGTCATAGCCAGTGGAGAGTTTGTGAACGTCATAACCCATTCCTATGCGAAAGCTACACATAACAATTGAAATATTGAAAAATGGAAATATTAATACCTTTAACTTTACCTTCTGCCGAAGAGGTCCTTCAGACCGTCCATGTCGAATGTGAGGGTGAAGCGGAGAGTCTGGTCGAGAGGGTTAGACTTGGCGGTGGAGATGACATAACCTGCATCGAGGGAGAAGGCGCTCATCTTGAAACCCGCACCCACGGTGAAGTACTTGCGGTTACCCTTGTTCTCTGACTCGTGGTGATAGCCCGCTCTCAGTGAGAACTGGTCGTGATAGCAATACTCTGCACCTACGCTCCACTGTATCTCCTGGAGTTCTTCACTGAAACCGTTAGGAGCATCCGAGAAACTTTTGAAGATACCGCTGATGGATGATACATCATAATAGTCACGCTGCACTCGCTTCTGATAATCCTCGGTGCTTTCGCCTGTCTCCTGCTTCGGATAGGTTGGCACGAGGAGTTTGTTGGCGTCGGCAGCGATGGTGAAGCGGTTGTATTCGTCTACGGGAACTACGAGCGACGCACCCAGACGCAGGTTAGTAGGGATAAACTCCGAGTTGTCGTCGCCACCGAAGGAAATCTTCGTACCGATGTTGGATATGTTCATACCCAGTCCCAACTGGCACTCGCGGTCGCCGATGTTGAGATAGTCCTGATAGTAGCAGGCGATGTCGGCAGAGAATGCCGAACCAGGTGAGGAGTCGTCGGAATAGTTGTAGGTCAGGTCGGAGTAGATCCAGCGCAGACCGGCAGCGATAGAAAACTTTTCGCTGAGCATGAGCGAGTAGGCGGCATCGAGCGACATCTCGTAAGGGTTGATGGTCTCGGCATTCTCGTCCCAGTTCATGTAGACCTTACCCATGTTGAAGTAGCGGAGCGAGGCAGACACTGCCGAGTAGTCGCCTATGCGGTAGTAGCCGGCGAGATAGCCGAGGTCCATGTCGTTAACCAACTGTCGCAACCACGGAGTGTAGTTGATGGCCACGCCGGCGCGGCTTATGGTGAAAGGATACTTGGCTGGGTTCCAGTACTGCGAGTTGACATCCGGTTCGGTAGCCACACCGACGTCACCCATACCGGCAGCCCTTGCGTCAGGTGCTATCGACTGCGAGGTCACGCTCGTGTTGACCGGGTTGAACATGTCTTTCTTGCTCTGGGCCCCTGCTGTCAGTGTGCCCAAAGCCAACATTGTCATGGCGATGCAGAATGCTGCCAGACGTGAATGGATAGAGATAGGCATATTGCTGTTGTTCATATCGTGCTTTATTTCAAAATGATGAGTTTCTTTGTCTTGCTTGTATATTTGCTGTTGTCGCAGGCTATCCTTGCGCGGTAGAGATAGACGCCAGTCTGCAGTTCGCGTCCGCTGTTGTCGGTGAGGTTCCATTCCACGGTGCAGTTGCCCGACTCTGCAGTATTTTTTCCTTCATATGTCCACAGTATGCGTCCTGCGGTGTCCATCACATCGATGATGACATCCAGGTCGCTGCCGGCGCGGTTGTGGCTGATGATGAATGTGGTGGAAGTGCGTGCAGGATTCTGCGTGCAACTGATATCCGTTATTGACGGAGTGAGACCATTGACGACATTAAACCGCAGCGTGGCTGTGGAGGAATTGTTGAAGATGTCCCATGCGCGGAACTGCAGCGTGTGGCTGCCCACTTCGAGAGCCGGGATGGAGTAGTAGGTCGAGCCCGACGTGTAACTGCCGAAGTCGTAGGTGAAGTTGTCGTTGAGATTGTATGTCTTCGCCATGTCGCCATCAATGATGAGCATGAGGTCGTGTCCGATGCCCGCTCCCGAGGTGTTGATGCCATCCTCGTCGGTCACCTGTGCCACGAAGTAAGGCGTGGTGTTCACATTGTCGCCGTTGACAAAGTCGGGCGAGTTGAGATAGCAATATATCGACGGACCTATGGAGTCGGTGCCCATGGAGTCTGTGCCGCCTACGAGGAAGTCCTCGCTTGCGCCGTGCACAGTGGTCGACTTGTCGTCGCTCACGCCGAAGAGGTTTACCAGACCGCTCTTGTCAGAGTAGTTGATGTCCATCGGTACGGCGAAAGAGAGTCGGAATTGTCCGTTGCGTATGCTGTCGGAACCATTGAAGAGCGTCTTAGTGCGGTCTTTGTAGACGAAAGCCTTTGATGCTCCCGATGACGATGAAGTGTCATTGAGTCGGCAGGTGATGGTTTCCTCGGAGTCGCGCACCGTGGCAGTCACGATGCCGTGAAAAGAGCCTGTGTCAGCCACATGACCGGAGATGGTGGCTGTGGATCCTGCCTTGAGTGTCGGCAAGTTGCCACTCTCGAGGGCTATTCCGTTGATGGAGTCCACCACGATGGCAGGTTGTGGCAGGTTGAGAGCCACGGCAGGGTCGCCGAGGAGAGAGAACTGGAGTTTGTTTTCCGTCTGGTCTTGTCCCGATGTGGTGAGATAGTTTTTGGCAAGACGCTGCGCCTCGCCTATGGTGCAAGGTTTGCCGTCGGTGATCTGCAGCACATAACGGATGAAAGCCATGTTGATGCGCTTGTTGTAACTGGCGTAGACCGTGCGTGTCGTACCGAAGAAGGCGAAGGCACCGCCATTGCTGTTGAGCACGGCAGTCTCGCCTATCGTAGGGTCAGTGCCGTCGAAAGGCATGATGTCACATGATGCTGTAATCCACAGTGGAAGGTTTGTGTTGGTGAATGCAGCAAAGTCGGAGATGCTAAGCACGCGCTCATGAGATATCTGCGACTCCGATCCGTGACCGGCATAGTCGATGATGAGAGCGCCCGCATTCTGCTGAGCCTTCAGCAGTTTTGTCACCTCAGGGTAAGTGTTTCCTGTGGCTCCGGTGACGCGCTCGTAACTGTCCCACATTACCTTCTTCACTTGATATCCAGGATGATTTTTCTGCACATCGTCGGCCACGGAGTTTGCGTCTTCCATGTGGATATTGTTGTTGCCGTCGTCGCCGAGAAACATGATGGTGTTTTGCCAAGCGCCGGCATTTGAGTTATTGGCGTAAGCGATGGTCTTGTCCACCATAGTCTTGGCGTCAGTCTCGTTGCTGACGGGGAATCTTCCCACAGCCATATCGAGCAAATCCTCTTCCTGAGGGTTGCCGCCTTCGCCCTCGTCGAGCAGGCAGAACCATCCGTCGTCGACATAGCAAGATATCTCGTTGAGAGAGTTTTCGCTCTCGAAGCACAAGAGGTAGTCGTCGGGCGAGAGGTTGCGCGTTGTGGTGGTGATCATGCGGTTGTCCCATACGCAGTCACCCATGAGGAGCAGGTATTTGGGAAGGTCTTCTGCCGACTCTGCTTTGTCGTAGAGCATCTTCAGATAGCGGCGATAGGCGTTGGCGTCGGGCGTACCGCTGGAGAACTCATTGTAGAGTTCGTCGGCGGGTACGATGTTGACCCTCATACTGTCGTGCTCTTCGTGGAAAGTCTTCAGACGCTGAGCCTGTGTGAGCAGTTTCTGCGATGTAGGGATTATTATCACCATATCGGCAAAAGAGTCGGCATGGCGGTCCTGGTTGGTGATGTTATGTACATACTCCGCCGCAGGGTGGCTCTTGCTCAGGTCATATTCTTCCCGAGGTTGGTCATAGGATATGCCGATATAGTCAAGACGTGACGGTCCGCCACTTGTGGTAGAGACAGTCACAGTGTTAGTTTCCTTAAGTGAATTGAGTGAAAGCGTGAGCGAGGTGGATACACCCTTGTCGTAGGTGCCTGCCTTCATCGTCTTTGTAGCGACGAGAGAATCGTTGACGGAGATGGAAACCGTCGTCGTCCCGCCTGCCGTGACGTTGATATACATCCGTCCGGAGGTACTGCCCGTGTTGTTGTCTATGGAGAATGTCTGCGATGCCCCTTGGTTGATTGCCTTGCTGTCCACAAGGTTGCGCCCGCCGAAAAACCATGCGTGGGCATCAACCTCATAAAGGGAGTGATAGTTCTCATTGGAATGGTAGAAACTGCTCACAAATGTGGCAGAGTCTACAGTAAGCACGGTGTCTTCCGACTGTGTGATGAAGTAATAGCCGTAGTCAGAATATGGATTTCTCGTTCTTCGCGGTGTAGTCTTTGACTCCCAAGACACGGGACCCTTGCCATAGAACAAGTGTTTGCCCCCGATGATGCATTGAGGCACCTCTTGCAGGTCGTCAGTCTCGGCGAGATAGTCCGCATGGATTACCTCAGGCTGGAGGTTGCCACCATAACCGTAAATCTTTACCTTGTTGAGGTCGGAGAATCCCGCGCGGCGTATCACGTCGCTTGTCAGTTCGAATACTCCCGTGTCGTCAATCCTAATCTTTGCCCATGTGCCCGATGCCAGCACAGAGTGACTGGCATAGATGCTGCCTGAGTTTGCCGAAACCTTTCGCGCGCCTTTCGCATGTGATTTGGGTGCTGGCGAAGACTCTATGCGGAGCATGAAACTCACGAGCCACTTGTATTTGCCGTCTATGAGAGCGACGGGCATCACCGTGGTTTTGAGTATCGGTTTCTTCTTGTCGAAGACGATGTTGGTGTGTGGGGTGGGGAAGGACGGTGCGTCGGCATCAGTCAACCTCTTGAACTTTTCTATGTCCGATGGCGGCATGTCGATGTAGTCTGGATAGACGAGCGACACGGAGTATACGGAGTCCTGATAGTCGGAGGGGAGGTGGATACTGTAGCCTACATGCGGGATAACAGAGTCTATCTGAACATCCTCGGTGGTCAGATAGACGAAACGCTCTTGAGCAGCCATGGCGGCAGACCAGAGCAGGAGTAAAAATACGATGGCTTTCCTCATCGTATGTAATAACGCAACATCGTTTATATTATTGTACTACACAATGTATTATTCTAATATATTGCGTGTAAATAATATAAACGATGCTGCGTTTTCTTATTTGCAGTTGAACTCCAAAACCTTTCTTTCACCGAGATAACCCTCCATATGGTCGTCGATGTGCACGGGGCCGATGCCTTCGGGAGTGCCGGTGTAGATGATGTCGCCGGTCTTCAGCGTGTAGAAGCGGCTCAGATAACTTACTATCTCGTCAATTTTGTAAATCATGTCGGCGGTGTTGCCCTCCTGCACCGTCTTGCCGTTGATGTCGAGATGAAAGTCTAGGGCGTCAAGCGAAAGGAATTTCTCCTTGTCAATCCATTCGCCGATGACAGCGCTGCCGTCGAAACCCTTGCATATGTCCCATGGCATACCGTTCTCGCGAGCTTTCTTCTGCATGTCACGTGCTGTGAAGTCTATGCCGAGAGTCACGGCGTCATAATATCTGTGGGCAAAACGCTGCGGAATGCCCTTGCCCAGACGGCAGATGCGCACCACGACCTCAGCCTCATAGTCGATGCGCCCCATGAAGTCGGGGATGAAGAAAGGTTTCTTGTCCTTGAGCAAGGCAGAGTCAGCCTTGAGAAATATTATCGGTTCTTCGGGACGGTACTCCTTTCCGTCGAGTTCCTGCGTGTGGCGCAGATAGTTCATCCCTATGGCGAAGATCTTCATAACTGGATTTTATTTAGTTGCCCTTACAGGGCGCATTGTATCATTACATATAAAAATACCCAGGGTGTCGTTGCTACGCAACTCTGCCCTGGGCTATGTTCAGTTGCCCCTTCGGGGCGTTAATCACTGAAGGTGACAAGCACCATCCTATGATTAATCTCTTGTAAGAGTATTCTCTTAGTCTGCTGAGAGAGAGAAACGCTTGAAGTCTGTCACTGTCAAGTCCTTGTCAGCTGACTTCAGATAGTCAGTCACGCTCATCTTGCTGTCCTGGATGAACTCCTGGTTGAGCAGACAAGACTCCTTGAAGAA
>CAVKNF010000031.1:0-5943 GCA_963657415.1 bacterium
TGGTACGGCGAGGGCGCCGTACCTCCTAATAGAATGCAACATTTCATAGTAGGCGAAGCGTCCTCGCTTTGCCCTTTTGCATGGAGGAAATATCTATTGAAGATGGTTGCAGCGAGGACGCTGCAACTACTATGGTTTCATCTTTCACTCCACTACCCTCTTCTTCGCCGAGCGACTTATGCTGAGGATGGCACCGATGTAGATGCAGTTGATGATGGTGGACGTACCACCCTTGCTAACAAGCGGCAAGGGTTGACCTGTCACGGGCGCAAGTCCCACTGCCACCCACATGTTCATCATCGCTTGGGTGACGAGCATGAGGGCAAGTCCCATGACGAGGAATGCGGGGAATGTGTTCTCGCATCTCTTGGCTATTACTGCGGCACGAAGGAGCAGCACTATATAGAAGAATGCCACAAGGGCTGCACCAAGAAGTCCGAGTTCCTCCACGACGATGGCGAAGATGAAATCGGAGAAAGCCTGCGAGAGGAAATCGCGCGTCTCGGAATTGCCAGGACCTGCTCCGACAAATCCCGACGATGCTATGGCTATGTTGGAATAAGCCACCTGTGCGCCCTTGCCCATGATGTCGACAGAATCTGGCGGCACCTCCTTGGTATCGGAGAAGTCAAGGATACGCTGTTTCCATAGTGATGCACGGTGGAATATCTTGTATCCCACTCCCGACTTCTTCTCCTTCTGCACATTGTCTGCCACCACCTCCGTGTCGTCGTCGGCAGGTTTCGCCTGTGCATCCTTGGTGTCGCCCACAAACATGATAGTGCAGAAACCTATCACGGCGGCTATGGCAACGACGCTCATCAGTCCGCCCAACTGCCTGGCAGGTACGCGGCCTATGACCATCATCATGAAGAGTATGCAACAAATGAGCGCCGCCGTGGAGAAGTTCTCCACCGCTATGAGAAGGATCATACCGCCACACGTCATCAGTATCCACCAGAAGGCATGTTTGTCGGCACCATTCTCCGTCTGCGTACCGCTGAGTATCTGTGCCGTGGCGAGCACCATCGTGCCCTTGGCTATCTCCGAGGGCTGAAACTGCAGTCCGAAGAAGCTTACCCATCGCGAGGCGTCATTGGTGGCCTGTCCTGCCACCAGCACCCAGATGAGCATCAGCACCGAAAGGATGATGAAGAAAGGAGTGAGCAACTTGAAATACTTGCACTTGATATTGAGTGTCACTATCATGCAGAAGAGTCCGAGCACAAGGATGCCGACATGCTTCATCACCGGCGACCAATAGCTGGCGCCCTTGAAGGTAAGCGTCGATGATGCCGAGAACACCTCCACGACACTGATGATGCAGAGGAAGAAAAACACCATCCACACCACTTTGTCGCCTTTAAACAGGTTTCCTAATGATTTGTTCATTATCAGTGCAACTAAGATATATTTCCTTATAATTACAATTCCTTTACGAGGGACTTAAACTGTTCACCTCTGTCCTCCATATTCTTGAAGAGGTCGAAGCTGGCGCAACATGGACTCAACAACACCACGTCGCCTTCCTGAGCCATCTCCTTGCAGGCTGCCACGCAGTCCTTCATGGAGTGGGTGTCGGCTATGGGCAAACCGAGATGGTCAAAACTTGCATGTAGTTTTGCGTTGTCGGCTCCGAGATACACCAGTCCGCGGCATTTCTCCTTCACGAGGGCTGCTATCTGACTGTAGTCGTTGCCTTTGTCCTTGCCTCCCACGATAAGCACCGTGGGGCGGGTCATGGCCTCAAGGGCTACATTGCAGGCATCCACGTTGGTAGCCTTGGAGTCATTGATATAGCGCACACCGTCCTTGTCGGCCACAAACTCCAATCGGTGCTCCACACCAGGGAAATTCTTCAGGCATTCCCTTATCACAGCCTCATCGACGCCTGCCGCCTTAGTGGCGTGATAAGCAGCAAGGGCATTGCGCTTGTTGTGCTGTCCAGGAAGGCTAAACTCAAGACCGAGCGCATCGAAGTCTCCGTCAGAGAAGGGACAAAGTGTAGGGTTGCCAGGCGCTGCCTCCCGTGACGAAGGAGTGGTGGCAGGAATGGTCTCGCCACGCTGACGTCTTTCGAGTTCATTACTTATATATTCGTCGCCAGTCCAGTAGATAAACTTGTCCTGAGGAGTCTGGTTTTGTATGATGCGCATCTTGGAGTCCACATAGTGCTGCATCTCAAACTCATAGCGGTCGAGATGGTCGGCGGTGATATTCATCAGCACGCCGATGTCGGCACGGAAGCGGAAACAGTTGTCGAGTTGGAACGAACTGAGTTCCACGACATACCACTCCTTGTCATCCTCGGCTATCTGCAGAGCCAGGGAGCGTCCGATATTGCCGCCAAGCCCCACATTCTTGCCTGCACGCTGCATGATGTAGTGTATGAGCGTCGTGGTGGTGGTCTTGCCGTTGCTGCCCGTGATGCATATCATTTTGCCATTGGTGTAGCGGCTGCAGAACTCTATCTCCGAGAGTATAGGAGTGCCCTTGGCAATGAGATGCTGCACCATAGGCGCAGTGTCGGGGATGCCAGGACTCTTCACCACCTCGTCGGCAGAAAGTATCTTCTCCTCCGTGTGGTGTCCCTCTTCCCATGCTATGCCGTGTTCGTCGAGTTTTGCCTTGTATTTGTCCTTCACTGTGCCCATGTCGGACACAAAGACATCATAGCCCTGCTTCTTAGCCAATATGGCTGTGCCTACTCCACTTTCGCCGGCACCAAGTATCGCAATCCTTTTCATCGTATCTTAAGTGTTATTATTGCCAATGCGGCAAGTATGAGTGTCGTTATCCAGAAACGCACCGTAATCTTTGACTCATGGAATACACGACCCGAACCCTTGAAGACATACTTGCACTCAGGGTCGAGTTGCTCGTTCTGCGTGCGGTAGGAGTCATGTATAGGTGTGCGGCGGAAGAGGCGCTGTTTCACTCCGCGACGCTTGCCGAGTTTGTAGTAATACACCTGCAGCATAACACTCAGACTCTCCACGAAGAACACGCCGCACAGGATAGGCAACAGCAACTCCTTGTGGATGATGATGGCGCACACGCCGATGATGCCGCCGATGGTGAGCGAACCCGTGTCGCCCATGAAGACCTGTGCGGGATAGGCGTTATACCACAGGAAACCTATCATAGCACCCACGAAGGCACACATGAAGACTACCAACTCCTCCGAACCAGGGATGAACATGATGTTGAGATAGGAGGCAAACTCCACATGACTGCTGACATATGCCAAGATGCCCAATGCCACACCGATGATGGCACTGTTGCCGGCACACATGCCGTCCATGCCGTCATTGAGGTTGGCGCCGTTGCTCACGGCTGTCACCACCAAGATGGTCATTATCACGAAGAGTATCCAACCGGCGGCTACATAGTGTTCGCCGACAAACTTCATCACCTTGGAGTAGTCAAGATTGTGCGACTTTACAAAGGGTATGGTGGTCTTGAGAGATTTCTCCGAACGTGTCTGGTAGGTGGTCACGGATGTCTCCACCTGCACGCGGTCCACCTGCTTCACGTCAGGCGATGCCCACAGGGTGAGGCCCACGATGAAGCCCACGCCTATCTGACCTATAATCTTGTATTTACCCTTCAGTCCTTCCTTGTTTTTGCGGAATATCTTGATGAAGTCATCCATGCCGCCAAGGAATCCGAGCCACACGGTGGTGACTATCATGAGGATGAGGTAGATGTTGCGCAGACGACCGAGCAACAGCACGGGGATGAGTATCGACACTATGATGATGATGCCGCCCATCGTGGGCACGCCTATCTTCTTCGTGCCAAAGGGGTCTATCTTCGCATCGCGCGCGGTCTCGGTGATCTGACGACGCTTCATGAACTTGATAAACTTCTCACCAAACCATGCCGAGATGATGAGCGAGAGTATCAGAGCGAGCAATGAACGAAAGGAGATGTAGCCCCACAGGTGTGAACCGGATATGCCGTACTGCTCAAGGAATCGGAAAATATAGTATAACATCTTCTATATTCTTTTATCTGTTTTCTACATCCGTGATTACTCACCAAAGGCGGCACGCACTTCCTCGCGGTCGTCGAAGTGATGCTTCACGTCGCCGATTATCTGATAGTCCTCATGACCCTTGCCAGCAATGAGGATGACATCGCCCTTCTGCGCTATTGCCACAGCGGTGCGTATGGCCTGACGGCGGTCTGTGATACGGAGCACAGCCTTCTTCTGCTCGGCGGTAAGTCCCTCCTCCATGTCGTCGAGGATGGCCTCGGGGTCTTCCTTTCGAGGATTGTCGGAGGTGAGTATCACCTTGTCGCTGGCATTCACAGCGTCGCGAGCCATTATCGGACGCTTGCCTTTGTCGCGGTTACCACCGCATCCGCACACCGTTATCAACTGGCCCTTGCCGTTCATCACGTCACGCAGAGCCTTGATGACATTCTCAATGGCATCGGGCGTATGCGCATAGTCTACGACGGCAGTCACGCCCTTGTTGCTTCTCACGGGTTCGAGTCGTCCGCTCACGCTCTTGAGAGTGCTGAGCACGAGGAGCACCTCGTCGGGAGTCTTGCCCAGTTCTACAGCGGCGGAGTATACGGCGAGCAGGTTGCTGACATTGAATTTGCCTATAAACTGCACTCCCACCTCCTTGCCGTCGATGTCGAGATACATTCCCTCGAAGTGGCACTCCAGGATGCGCGCCTTATGGTCAGCCATAGAGCGAGTGCTGTAGGTCAGCACCTTAGCCTTGCAGTTTTGCACCATGAACATGCCGTTCTTGTCGTCGGCATTGGTCACGGCAAAGGCATCCTTGCCGAGCATGTCGAAGAAAGCCTTCTTCGCATCGCGGTAGTTCTCGAAGGTCTTGTGATAGTCGAGATGGTCGCGGGTGAGATTGGTGAAGATGCCACCACGGAATTTCAGTCCGCCAATGCGCTTCTGGTGTATGGCGTGCGAGGAGCACTCCATGAAGGCATACTCACAACCAGCCTCCACCATGCGGGCGAGCAGGCGATTGAGTTCGATGGGGTCAGGTGTGGTGTGGTCGGCAGGAATCGGTTCGCCGTCGATATAATTGCACACCGTGGAGAGAAGTCCGCACTTGTGACCCATCTTGCGGAACATATTATACAATAGTGTAGCGATGGTGGTCTTGCCGTTGGTACCGGTGACACCCACGAGTTGGAGTTTCTCCGAAGGATAGCCATAGAATGCCGTGGCAATCTTGCCCGACGCGTCCTCCGTGCTCTCCACCTTTATATATGTCACGCCTCCGACCTTCTCCTCAGGCATATCCTCAAGAACCACTGCCGTGGCTCCCAGCTCTATAGCCTTGGGAATATACTTGTGGCCGTCGACCTGTGTGCCCTTCATGGCGATAAACAAGTGACCCTCCTTGACGAGTCTTGAGTCTATGCTCACGCCTGTAATCTCTTTCTCTGTCGGGCCGACAATCTCAAGCGGCGCAACATTCTTAAGTAATTCTGATAAATTCATAAGTCTATCGTTGTATTTTATCAGGCTTCGGCATGCACTCCAAGAGTGAGGATGCACACATCACCTTTCTTTATCTTGTTGCCTGGAGCGAGACTCTGCTTGAGCACTTTGCCTCGTCCGTTGATCTTCACTTTCACGCCACGGCTCTCGAGCATAAACACGGCATCGCGTGCTCCCATACCCTTCACGTCGGGCACAATGCTCTTGCCATACTGACGCTCGCGCTTCAGAGTCACCGAGTTGCCGCTGGTCTTGAAACCTGTGCCCCATATAGGGTTGCCCGAAGCATAGGAACCGTTCCATCCCTCGCGGGTCTTGAATCCGAGATTAGACAAGACATAGTCAGCAGCGAGGATATTGCCTCGCATCACGCCGGGTACTGGTTCGGAGTCACTCTCGCGGGCGTCATTGATGTCGAGTTTGAGGTCTTGCGCCATCACGCCTTCGGCAATCTT
>CAVKNF010000031.1:6560-19160 GCA_963657415.1 bacterium
TCCAACTCACACCGATATTGGAACTAACCTCGAGGGAGCGCGCCACATTGATGTCGCCATATCCGCCCTGAGTTCGCCAATTGTGGTCGCGCATGAAACGGGAGTGCATCTCCATGACACCGCCGCCAGTATGAATAATCTGGCTCGTGTCGCACACACCGTCGTCGAGAGCCACCATGATGGATGCCGGCTTGAAGACCGAGCCCGGTTCGCAACGGTAGTTGATGGCGGAGTTGACCACCTCGCGGTATTCACCGTCCTCACACTTTGTCATATTGACGATGGCCTTTATGTCGCCAGTCTTCACCTCCATGAGTATTGCCACGCCCATCTCACCGTTTACCGTGGGTTCCTTGAGTTCTTCCACAAGAGCACGCTCCGCAAGGTCCTGCATGTTAACATCGATGGTGGTCACGAGGTCGGCGCCGTTGATGGCTGGCGCGTCCACGATAGACAAGAACTTATTGAGCACTCGGCGACGGTGCATGATGCCGTTTTGACCTCGGAGCAGGGAGTCATAGGACAACTCCAGTCCGCAACGGGCAGTATCCTTCGCACCAAACATGTCGCCGATGGTGCGGGCGGCTATCGAACCGTAAGGGCGCTTTCTCGCATTATAGTTTTCCGTATAAAAACCGCCCTTGTAGCTACTCTTGTTAAACAAGGGGAGAGATCTCACCATAGAATAGGTGGAATAGTTTACTCGCCTGGGCCACAGGGAGCAACGTCGTGACTGCTCGCTCTTGGCCTTGCGCAACATCTTGCGGAATTCCTCGGCAGACTTTTCGGGAAAGGCACGGTGCAGGCCTTGGCATATGGAGTCTTCCTTCAGGTCCCATAATGTGTCGGTCTTGGACTCGTGCATGGCCTTGAAGTCTACGAAGAGACGATATTCGGGCAACGAACTTGCCAACAACTGGCCGTCGCAACTCAAGATATTGCCACGCACGGGAGGCACAGGCACACTATCGCGCTTCACCCTGTCAGACACCTGAAGCCAATAGCTTCGCTCGACGGTCATAGTGTATCCCGCCTTCACTATCGCCGCTATGGCCATCACCGACATCAGGACGACAAAAAACACATAGCGGGGCATCACCTTATCATGCTCAAACTTGCTCATACGATTCCTTTTCTGTGTTTTGTCATTCGGGTATTTCCACTATATACGGAGGACGTCCGGAGATACGCAGCAGCGTGTCTTTGTTGAGCTTTAGCATCTCCAGTATCTTGCTCTCACGGGTCTTTTCCGTCAGTTCGCTCTTTGACGAGAGCGCCTTATACTTGGCGTCCTTCAGTTGCACTGTGAGTTTGTCGATCTCCAATACATATTTCTTATAACTGTAGCCCTCGGCAATGTACACGATAAGGAAAGCCGTTATGAGCAGCACAAGCCATATCTGCTTGCGCACTATCTCGGCAGAAAGGATGTCGCCACCGAGGATCTTCCTCAGCGAGAGATTGCTCTTCTGCAGAGGCATATCTTCCTCAGTGGCCTGCTCGCGGATGATCTCGCTAAGCGTAGGTCCCTGGGGGTCCTTTTCCTCCACAGCATCAGAAGACGGCTGCGCAGCATCCTGTGCCGTCAGCGCTTCCTTCTTATCCTCTTTTTTATCTTCTTTCTTTTCTTCCTTATCCTTGTCTTTCATTTCTTTAAGGCTACTCTTAGTTTGGCACTGCGTGAACGGGGATTGCGCTCCTGCTCCTCGGAAGACGGCAGTATGACCTTGTTGTTGACAAGTTCAAACGGAGTCTCTATCCTGCCGAAAAAGTCTTGCTGGCGCTTACCCTCCACATTGCCTGTCTTCATGATATTCTTCACCAAGCGGTCTTCGAGTGAATGGTAGGTGATGACCGAGAGTCTGCCGCCGGGAGCAAGCAACTCGGTGGCTGCCTTGAGCATATCGCGCAGGGCATCCATCTCGTGGTTTACCTCTATGCGAAGGGCTTGGAAGAGTTTTGCCATGTCCTTCTTCTCGCGCTCACGCTGGAATACGGGTTCGCACACTGTGAGGAAATCCTGTGTGGTCAATATCGGCTTCTGGCTTCTCGCCTTGGCGATGAGCGATGCTATGCGGCGCGACTGCTTTAGTTCGCCGTAGAGATAAAAGATGTCGGCAAGCCGCTCCTCGCTCTCTTCATTGACAATGTCTGCCGCCGTCTTGCCTCCACGCTTGTTCATGCGCATGTCGAGGGGCGCGTCAAAACGAAAGGAGAAACCTCGCGTCTCGTCATCGAAGTGATGGCTCGACACTCCGAGGTCAGCCAGCAAGCCGTCGATATGGTCTTCGCCATGATAGCGCATCCAGTTTTTCAAATAGCGGAAGTTACTCCTCACGAAGGTGAAACCCTCGTGCGCCTCCACATTGCGCTCAGCGTCAGCATCTTGGTCGAAACTGTAGAGATGACCTCCGCCCACTGCATCTATGCGACGCAGTATCTCGCGCGAGTGTCCTCCACCGCCGAATGTCACGTCTACATACACTCCGCCCTGACGGACATCGAGCCCGTCAACGCTCTCCTTTAATAGAACTGGCACATGATAAACTTCTGATGTATTGACCATAAATCGAATTGTTGCATGTAGCGTGGCTACCACGTTCAAGCTACAAAATTATTCTTTTTATTTCTTACTGCCAAGAATTCAATACACATTTTTAGGCACGAGGAAAATAAGCAATACCGATATCAAGAAAGCGCCCATTTCAACATATTGCTGTACAAAAGGCTGAAGTAACACATATTTATCATGACTCAAATCGTACCAAGTTATTTTTTTACTGTCACTTCATAAAAAAAGAAGATAAACAAACCTAATGAAATGGAAAAATAAGTAACTTTGCACGAGAAGGATACTAAAACACACTATTTGTTTTGGAAAGAAAGATTGACATTGACAAGATACTGAAGGACAAAATGGGAGGCAAAGCCAGTTATGTGCCGTGGTTTGTCACTTCCTATCTGAAGCACATCGTACATCAGGACTGGCTCAACGTATTCCTCGCGCAGGCGAAAGACTTGCAGGGAACAGCTTGGCTAAAGGCAAGTCTCGACTATCTGGGGGTAAAACTCAGAGTGAGGGGCATAGAGAATCTGCCTCTGCCCGATGACGGAAAACTCTACACCTTCGTGTCCAATCACCCTCTCGGCGGTATCGACGGTGTGGCCATAGGCTCTATCATCGGCGACCGCTATAATGACAACTTCAAGTATCTGGTCAACGACCTACTGATGAATCTTCCCGGACTCGCTCCCCTCTGCGTCGGCATCAACAAGACAGGCAAGAACGGACGAGACTTCCCACGCATCGTGGAAGCTACATTTCAGTCCAAGCAGCATGTGTTGATGTTTCCCGCAGGACTCTGCTCAAGAAAGACTAACGGTGAGATAAAGGATGTCCCCTGGAAGAGTACTTTCATAAAGAAAAGCATAGAGACAGGACGCGACATAGTGCCCATACATTTCGATGGACGCAACTCTGACTTCTTCTACAACTTGGCGAACATGTGCAAGAAGATGAAACTGAAGTTCAACTTCGCCCAACTCTTCCTCGCCGACGAGATGTACAAGAACAGGTTCAAGACCTTCACCATCACAATAGGCAAACCCATACCAATAAGCACATTCGACAAAACTCGCATGAGCAGCCAGTGGGCACAGTGGGTATACGACACGGTGTATGCCCTTGACGAAAACAACGACTTTTAGTAGACATTATTACAATATGGAAGAACCGATTATCCAGCCAGTGGACAAAGCACTGCTCAAGAGCGAACTCACTCCCGACAAGCAGCTGCGCATGACAAACAGGAGCAACAACAAGATTTTTATCATCACAGCACACGATGCACCCAACGTGATGCGCGAAATAGGACGTCTGCGTGAAGAGGCGTTTCGTGCAGCAGGCGGAGGCACAGGCAAGAGTATGGATATCGACGAATTCGACACCTCAGAGAACTGCTACAAACAACTCATCGTGTGGAATCCAGAGGCAGAGGAGATAATCGGAGGCTACCGCTACATCTTGGGCAAGGACGTGGACTACGACGACAAGGGACAGCCTATACTCGCCACAAGCCACATGTTTCATTTCTCCGACAAATTTATCAAGGAATACATGCCACAGACGGTGGAACTCGGCCGTTCATTCGTGGCTATCCCCTACCAGAACGTGCGCCAGAACACGAAGAGCATCTTCGCACTGGACAATCTGTGGGACGGACTGTTCTCTCTAACCGTACTTTTCCCTGATATAAAATATTTCTTCGGCAAGATGACCATGTATCCTTCTTACATCACTAAGGGACGTGACATGATCCTCTATTTTCTGAAGAAACATTTCGATGACAAGGAACACCTCATCATACCTATGAAACCATTGCAGCTGGAGCATGACCCGAAGGAATTTGAGGCATTGTTCTGCGAGGATGACTTCGACAAGGACTACAGAATCCTCAATCAGGCGATACGCGAGTTGGGATATAACATCCCGCCACTCATCAATGCCTACATGAAACTCTCGCCGACAATGAAACTCTTCGGCACTGCCATCAACTACGGTTTCGGCGATGTGGAGGAGACGGGCATCCTCATTGCAATAGACGAAATTCATAACGAGAAGCGCATGCGCCACATTGACTCGTATGTAAAGGAGCATCCCGAAGCGCTGAAGATAACATCGGGAGCCAACAAGATCTTCTATAAGGACTCCGAGGCAGAAAAGGAATAGAATATTTGTTGTCTTGCTCACAATGAGCCAGGGAGCTTCGCCTCCTGATAAGCAAAAAGGGTCTACCCCACACACGAATGTGAGGCAGACCCTTTCTTTTTATTGTCTGTTATTGTTTATTCGGCGTCAATGTAGCCGTCATTGTCTCTTTCAAGTTCATCAGTCGCATCTCCTCTTCCTAACGACTCGCAGACCATTGAGAGGGTTGCATTTTTCATAGGAGGTTCGGCGCCCTCGCCGTACCATGACGCTATTTAAACTCCAACTCCAATTGAGTGTCGCCAAGGAGATTGTAACTCTTGCGGTGATAGGGAGAGATGCCGTGAAGGCGGATGCCCTCGCGGTGCTTCTTAGTGGGATAGCCTGCATTGTGTTGCCAGTCATAATAGGGATATTCTTGGGCTAACTGCGTCATATAATCATCGCGATAGGTCTTGGCGAGAATGCTTGCCGCCGCTATCGCCTGATATTTGCCATCGCCTTTTACTATTGTAGTATAGGGGATATCGTTGTAGGGCACAAACCTGTTGCCGTCGACGATGATAGCCTCGGGGCGCACATTGAGTTGGTCAAGGGCACGGTGCATGGCAAGGAAACTGGAGCGCAGGATATTAATCTTGTCTATCTCATCGGGAGTGACCACTCCGACAGCCCAAGCCACGGCATCACGCTGTATCTGCTCACGCAGAGCGAGGCGCTTCTTCAGCGTGAGTTGCTTGGAGTCATTGAGGTCGGGATTGTCATAGTCGGCAGGCAGGATTACCGCGGCAGCATAGACACTGCCGGCAAGGCATCCTCTGCCAGCCTCATCACATCCAGCCTCAACAAGTCCATTATAGTAATGTGGTTGCAGTGCCATATCAAAACATCTTGCGCGTGCGCTCTATGCCTGCCACAAGTGCGTCTATCTCTTCGCGCGTGTTGTAGAGAGCAAAAGAAGCACGGATAGTGCCAAGCACACCAAGGCGATCCATCAGCGGTTGGGCACAATGGTGACCTGTGCGCACGGCTATGCCGAGGCGGTCGAGGAGAGTGCCCATATCCATATGATGAATAGTCTCGCCAGTCTGTGAATTTACAAGGAAACTGATGACGGCATCGCGGTGCTTACGGCTACCGAAGATATTCATTCCCTCGATATTCTGCATGCGCTCCATGGCATAAGCCACAAGGTCTTGCTCATGGCGATAGATATTGTCCATGCCAAGAGAGGACACATAGTCGAGGGCTGTGGCAAGTCCGCGTGTAGCAACATAGTCGGGAGTGCCTGCCTCAAACTTCAGTGGAGGACGCTCGAAGACGGTCTTCTCGAAGCTCACACTGGCTATCATCTCTCCACCACCCATATACGGCGGCATGGCCTCGAGCCAACGTTCCTTGCCATAGAGCACGCCGATGCCTGTGGGACCATACACCTTATGACCTGAGAAGGCAAGGAAGTCGCAGTCAAGTTTCTGCACGTCTACAGCAAAGTGGGGCACGCTCTGCGCTCCGTCAACCATGACTGGCACATCATGCTCGTGGGCTATACGGATAATCTCCTCTACGGGATTGACCGTACCGAGGACATTGCTCACATGGGCTACGCTGACTATGCGTGTCTTTTCAGAGAAGAGGTTGCGATAGGCCTCCATATCAAGTTCTCCGTCATCGGTCATAGGGATGACCTTGATGACGATGCCTTTCTTCTGCGCCTGCAACTGCCATGGCACGATGTTGGAGTGATGCTCCATGACGGAGACTATCACCTCGTCACCCTCGTGCATGAAGGCTTCGGCGAAGCATTGCGCCACGAGGTTGAGTCCCTCAGTAGTGCCACGGGTGAAGACTATCTCGGAAGTAGAGCCAGCATTGATGAAGCGACGCACAGTCTCACGTGCCGCCTCATGGAGTTCGGTAGCCTGCTGTGAGAGATAGTGTACGCCTCGGTGCACATTGGCATTGACATTGAGATACTCGTCGCGCATGGCATCGAGCACGCAGAGAGGTTTCTGCGTGGTGGCTGCATTGTCGAGATACACCAAAGGTTTGCCGTATACCTGTCGGCTAAGTATGGGGAAATCCGCCCTGACCTTTTCTACATCAAACATTCTTAAGATTGAAAGATGGAAATATTATAAGTTTCCTTATTGCTTCTTCACGTAATCCATGTGCACACGCTCAAGATTGACCGAACCGTCTTTCTTACAGGTGACACGCACGAGATAGTCGCCTGGGTCTGGACTGTTGCGCTCGCTCATAGACTCAAGGGTGACATAGCGCACACCGCCAATCTCACGGTCATCCCACTTGTGCACGTGTCCGCAGAACATGATGGTGGTGTTCCATTCGGCCAACTGATGCAAGAGGAAATAGAGTTCCTCGCGAGGGAAGGTGGAAGAGAACTGGAAACTGCTTGGACGGAACAGGTTGGTGTGCGAGAACACGAAGGTGTGACGTATAACCATTCTTTCGTTTGTAGCCAACACATTCTCCTTGAGGAGTTCTATCTGGCGCTGACCAATAGTACCGCTGGCAGTATCAAGGAAGATAAAGTGGTCATACTCGCCTGTATTACCTATCTTCACAGTGAACTCGAAGAATGATGAATGGAATACCGATGAGAACAAGGCCCATCCGCTACGAGTCACGTCGTGATTTCCTACAACAGAATAGAAGGGCAGTTTGATGTCCCTATAGTCATAATAATAATTGTCCAGTTCGGGATCATCATCACCATGTGGGAAACGCTTGTCATAGTAGTATGACGACAAATGTTCCTCGTCGAAATAATCCTCTTCAATATACTTATTGCAGAATTCCGCCTTTGCCTCATCGAGCGCCGACGACAGATTGGCATAATACTCTGCACTTGTGTCGGCAATATCGCCAAGACTTGCCCACAAGAGGTCACCGTGGTCGAGGCCATTTTTTATCATCTCCATAATGCGTCCTGTATCCGTTGCCACATGGCTGTCGGAACCCACGAGAAACGAGTATTCACCATCACTGCCCATAGGCGTCTGCATGTCTATGGAGTCGTTCATATACATCTTGTAATAGGTGTAAGACATGTCCACACGGTCGTTGACGCCAGAACCACCGACAAGCACACCTGTAGGACTCACCTTGTCACATGAAGAGAAAGTCGTTGCCGTCAGAGCTAACGCTCCCAATATAATATTATCTATACGTTTCATTACCACAAATATTTAAGTCCTACCTTTAATGAAGATTCATAACGTGAAGCCAACTGGCTGGTACTGCCCGCAGGGCGAATATTAAGTTCGCCATAGAGTTTCAGGTCTTTCTTGATATTGGCATTCCAACGCACACCCCAGTTGATGTTCCAGTTCTCAAAATAGAAGTCATCATAGTTGCGACCGTAGAGACCGATGTTCCATGAGTTCCAACGAGGACGGATGTTGACACCCATACCGAAGGTGAGTGTGAGCGGTTCGGTGTAGCCTGTACCCAATAGGGAATAATGTATCAGAGTCTCACCTACAGACAAATCGAAGTATGGGGTTTCGAATACGAACGACACATTGGAATTATACTCGTTAGTGCGGAAGTCCGTGTAACGGTTATAGAGGAACTTTGCCGAGAAATAGAGATTAAAATAAGACACCGGCAAGCGGTAGATACCTTTGGCAGAAAGACCATACTTGCCTTTGCCGAATGGGATGTCCACACCACCTTCGGCACTTATGCGGTCGGTGAAGTGATGAGTGTAGATGGCAGCAGGACCGATAAATTTACCGGTCACGATGTTGTTGCCAGCCTGCAGATAACCGGAGATCTCATTCTGGTGTTCTCCGTCATACTTATGCTCGCCACAGAATACTGGTATCTGTGCCATTGCCGACAGTGGCAGCAAGCATAACAAGACAATCATTTTAAAAATCTTCATATTGACACTATATATAATGTTTATTTACAGAGTTTACATCCTTCGCACTTATTGAGTTGTCCACGGAAACGTTGTTCCACAAGGTGGTGCAGACGGTCTCTTAGCGGCTGGAGGGAGATGTTGTCGATGACCTCATTGACAAAGGCAAACTGCAGGAGCATCTTTGCCTCATCGAGAGAGATGCCTCGCTGACGCATATAGAAGAGAGCCTGGTCATTGAGTTGGCCTACGGTGCTGCCGTGCGAACACTTCACGTCGTCGGCATATATCTCGAGCATGGGTTGGGTATACATACGCGCCTGCTTGGTTGCGCAGAGGTTCTGGTTGGTCATCGACGAGGTGGTCTTCTGGGCATTAGGTTCTACCAACACCCTGCCGGCGAAAGCTCCCGTAGACTCACCGTTGAGCACATATTTATAGAGTTCATGGCTCTCGCAATGGCTCACAGCATGAGTTATGAGTGTATTGTTGTCCACATGCTGGCTCTTGTCTATGATAGCGCATCCGTTGCAATTGCACTCCGCGCCCTCGCCTTTGAAGACGAGATCGAGTTGATTGCGTGTCAATCCATTGTGGAGTGTGATGGCATTATGGTTCACACGCGAATAGCGCTGCTCTTCTATGTAAGTCGTGCTGACAAGTCGGCTATGCATGTGAGTTTCCTCCAGACAATACATGTCGAGCGAAGCATTGTCGCCCACGAAAGCCTCTGTCACCTGAGTGGCAAGAAACTGTCGGTCATCAGCGGCATGGTCGCAGAAGAGGAGTTTGAGTTCGGCATTCTCCTCGAGTATTACCAGCACTCGGCGGTTTACCATAAGGTCGACATCCGAACGGAGTATGTTTATCACTTGCACGGGGCGTTCCACCTTCACATTCTTTGGCACATAGACGAACAGACCGTCCTGCGCAAGCATGGTGTTGAGACTGCTCACCGCATCCTGGTTGTCAGCGAGGCGGTTGTAATACTTTGCCACAAGGTCGGGATTGCTGCGTGCCGCATCGGCTAGCGAACTGATGACAACTCCCTCTGGCAGTTGTGTCTTTGGCAATGCCTGCGAGTGGAAGGTGTCGTTGACCATGAAATAGAGCGACGTGCTGAGATTGGGCACATCACAGCGGAAAGCCTCGTAGGGGTCTACAGGTATCTGCAGACGGTTGAGGTTTACTCCATAGTCGGGGGCGAACACATCCTGTAGGTTGGTATACTTGAAGCGTTCCTCCTTTCTGTCGGGCAGTCCAAGGCGACGGAATGCGTCATAGGCACTGTCCCTCTGCGCATTCATGACCTCGGGGGCATGACTGAAGATCATGTCCCGGCACGAGTCATAGAGATCTATGTATTGCTTTTCTGCACTCACGGCTTAGTCCTCCACTTCCTGTTTTATCCAGTCGTAGCCACGCTCCTGTATCTCGACAGCGAGTTCAGGACCGGCAGTCTTGACTATTCTTCCCTTATAGAGCACATGCACCACCTGCGGACGTATCATCTCAAGCAGACGGTCATAGTGGGTGATGACGATGCACGACTTCTCTGGAGTCATGAGTTTGTTGACTCCCTCAGCCACGATGCGCATGGCATCAACGTCAAGACCCGAGTCTGTCTCGTCGAGGATGGCAAGTTTCGGTTCGAGCATGGCCATCTGGAATATCTCGTTGCGTTTCTTCTCACCGCCAGAGAAACCCTCGTTGACAGAGCGGTTGGCAAGTTTGGAGTCAAGTTCCACTATCTTGCGCTTCTCGCGTGCTAGTTTCATAAACTCCGAAGCATTGAGTGGTTCGAGTCCCTGATATTTACGCTTCTCATTGATGGCAGCGCGCATGAAATTATTCATTGACACACCTGGTATTTCCACTGGATACTGAAACGAGAGGAAGAGTCCCTCATGGGCGCGGTCTTCAGGTTTCATCTCGAGCAAGTTCTTACCATTAAACCATGCCTCGCCCTGAGTCACCTCATACAAGGGGTTGCCTACGAGGACGGCACTGAGAGTGGATTTTCCAGAACCGTTAGGTCCCATTATGGCATGAGTCTCACCGTCCTTGATGGTGAGATTGATGCCACGCAATATTTCTTTGTCGCCTATACGGGCGTGGAGATTCTTTATTTCCAACATACTATTATATAATATATGTATATGTTAATTGAGGACTGTCATCTTTAGTATACGCACATCTGTTATCGGGCGATCCAACTTGTCGGTGGCCACATCCTGTATCTTTCCCACGACATCAAGTCCGTCTACGACTTCACCAAATACGGTGTAGCCACCGTCGAGCCATGCTGTACCGGGTTCGTTGTCGTCATTATAGTATTGCAACATCGGCACATATGGATTTCGTCCTGCTGTGGTGGGATATTTGCCCCAGACGATATAAAACTGTGACGAACTGCTTCGCTTCTCGGGATTCTCCTCGTCGCTCTCGCGAGCCGATGCAAGAGCGCCACGCTTGTGGAAAGCCTTCGGATAGATTATCTCAGCGGGTATGCTGTTGGTGCCATCCTCTGCAGGCACATCGGCATTGCCGAGTTCCGGACCGGGATTGTCGGCATAAGTTCTAGGAGCAGACACTGTGGAGGGGTCGCCACCCTGTATCATAAAGTCCCTGATGACTCTGTGGAAGAGTGTGCTGTCAAGTGCACCGCTGCGGGCAAGGCGCAGGAAGTTGTCGCGATGACCAGGAGTCTCGTTATAGAGTTCCACGGTTATGTCGCCGGCAGTAGTCTCCAGTTTCACAAGTTTGCGGTCATAGTTAGCGCAATGGTTTACATCGAGCAGAGCGCGCATGATGTCTGTAGGATGTCCGTCCTCGGTGAAGGCACCGAGTTTATATTGCGACGGACGGCATTCGGGTTCCCAATAGAACACGCCCTTGCACTTGCCTTTGGTTTCAGTCTTGGCACGGCGTATGAGTTCAGCTAACTGCTCGCGTCCCTCTGCCATCTTCCAAGGATTCTGCTCGTCAACCTCGAAACCTGTTTCCACAATCATCACGTCGCAATCATACTTGGCAGACACCTTGCGGATATTGCGTATGCAGTCTACAATGGTGCGCTGGGCTGTAGGTTCCTTGCCAGCCTCCATAGACCAGTAGGGATAGAGCGACATACCGATTACATCCCACTTGCCGCCACCATTCTTGATGATATCGAGATTCTTGTTGTAGAGTTTGTTGTCGAAACCATTGTCGAGATGCACTATGACGAGTGCTTCTGGGAATATAGACTTCACAGCGTCATAGCCGGCACCGATGAAACCCGCATACTGCTTGGGATTGCGCTCCCAGTGACCCATGCTCTTCGTAATGGTAGTGTTGCCGTTGGCATCTTTCTTCTCCCAACCTGTCACGGGGTCTTTCTCTACCGACCAGAGCAGTCCATTGGAGGTTTCGTTGCCCACCTGCACCCATTTAGGAGTGACGCCATTATCCTTGAGAAGGGTAAGCACCTCCACGGTATGGTTCTTCAGGTCCGTGAGCATCTGCTTATAACTGTGCTTCTCCCACGCCTCGGGGATATTCTGCTTGGCAGGGTCACACCACCAGTCGCTGTAATGGAAGTCTATCATGACATCCATACCGAGTTTCTTGGCGCGCAGAGCCTTTACGAGCACATCCTCCTTGTTGCACCAGTTGTCATGCTTGGCAGGATTGACCCATACACGCAGGCGGATGGCATTCATACCCAACTCCTGCATGAGGGCTGTGCACTCGCGCTCCTCACCCTTCCAGTTATACCACTTTTGTCCCTTCGACTCCAGTTCGGTAATCCAACTGATGTCGGCTCCCAAAGCGAAGTCCTGTGCCATGGAGACCATTGACGAGAGGAGCAACAATATAGAAAACAATATCTTCTTCATAATAACTTCGTCTTATTATCCCACCGTACCTTCAAGACTCACACTAAGGAGTTTTTGTGCCTCTACGGCAAACTCCATAGGCAACTTGTTGAGCACATCCTTGGCATAGCCGTTGACGA
>CAVKNF010000032.1:0-19062 GCA_963657415.1 bacterium
GTCTGCCTGCGTGCAAACAGAAGGTTTTGTAGATGAATAGTAAATGGTAAGAAAACCATCCTCCGTCGGTGTGTACTTGTAGCTAGTCTTCGAACTAGCATAACTGTACGTCTTCTCTGTCTCGAATGTCTTCCATTCGACGGCAGCAGACGCTGAGACGCAAGTCATCACCAAAACTACCAAGAGCCACAGCCTTGACATGTGGCTCGAAGTCAATTTAAGTAATCTCTCTTTCATACTCAAACGAATTAAAAAATTAAACATTAAAACATAAGGTGGTAATTTATAGGTCCCACCATAAATACAATTAGTTATTACATTCTCCACCCCTCCCCGGGTAGGGGTTAGGGGTGGGGTTTTCTTTTTACTCGACCATCATCTTCTTGGTGGCAGTGGTATTACCACAAGCAGCCTTGACGATGACAGCACCGTGATAGTTGTTAGTGGAAACACTCACGATATCACTTGATGTGGCAGAACCGAGGAGCATGCCTGAGATGGTGTACACCTGGATGCTTGTCTTGCCGTTGCCCTTGGCAATGACCTTGCCATTCTCCGCAGAGATGCTGAGAGAAGCGTTGTCAGCGGTAGTGTCATGGATGCCAGTGCCAATGACGTCGGTCATCTTCACCAATACGGAGTTGATGAGTTCGTCGGTGTTGCCGTCAAATACCATCAGAACAAACTTACCGTTCTTCAGTTCGTATATCTGGTCAGGATAAGTGAGATTTAATGTCTCGGTGTATTCCTCACCAGCCTCAAATACCTGTGGGAATCCTGCGTTGGTGCCAGAGAAGCTTGTTCCCCAGTAACTACGAACCACGTCATCCTCGGAAACATTGTTTACCGACGCGTAAGCATACTTACCGCCTTTGCCCCAATCTCCGAAGATAGGATCGGTCTGCACACGCCGGGCATTGTCCTGTGTGCCGATGATATTGTCTTCCATAGCCACACCAAACACGTTGATGTACTGATTCTTCATGTTGAGGGCAGACTTGAGTTGCAGGGTAACATTCAACTTGTTGGTAGTCTCGTCATAGACAACCTTTGGAACAGACACTCCGAGATATGTAGGCTTGTTGAGTTCTTCAGCCACCTTGTCACTCCAGAGTTTGCCATTATAATTGAATGTAAAGTCTCCCTCATCGGTCTGATACAAAGGTGAAGAGATGACACCGTCGCGCTGGATGATGGCTTTAGGAGCAGCCGACAAACCGAGGTATGTGGTATAACTATAGAGACCTGTGCCATAGGAGTCACCTGTGTAGGTATGGATTGACACAGGGATAAACTGGTCGCCATAGAGTTGCTTCAAGTGTTCGATTGTGACGATACCCTCCGGACAGTACTGGCAAGTGAAACCGGTCATCTCTTCCAAGACAACACGCTTAACAGGTTCGAAGGTCAGGTCCTTGATGCTGCTCTTCATGATGTCGGTGTAGTCATCAAGCACCACGTCGATGGTGAAGTTGTTGGTGTAGCCGACGTTAAGAGGCAATGGTTTTGTGAATGAGAACGACTCCTTGTCATCCCTCTTCAAGTCAAGACCGCTCTTGCTGTAAGTGTCAATCACATTGCCGTCGCCGTCCTTAAGAGTAAGCTTCAGGTTGTGATAAACATCATCATTGGAATTTATGGTCAGAGTACCCTTGATGGCTATCTCGCTCTTGTTGACAACTGAAGAAGCGTTGCTGAGCGACATGAGGTACTTGAGGTTACGGCGCACGAAGATGCTGTCTACGAAGATAGCGCTCTGGTCTTTGTTGTTGTTCCAGAAACCGATATACACCTTCTGACCAGCATATTTGCCGAGGTCTACTGTATAGTCGGTAAACTCGCCGTCAAGACCATCTTCAGTCTCACCGATATTGAGGTCAAAAGCAGTCACGTCACCTTCAGCCTTCATCTTTGCGATACGCTCATCACCGAAGTAGTTGATGTTCTCGTCCTGTGGCCATACGACGATACGCAGAGTATCTTTCTTGTCGTCGCGATAGCTCTGTGCCTTGAAGGTCAAAGTGGTGTAAGCGTCAGGAATGGTGAGTTGTGGGATTATCATCCAGTCGTCGCTCTGTCCTGCAGGATTGTACATAGAGGTAGAGCAAGCGTAATACTTGCTGGTGGAAGAACTCTCACGGACAGAGAAGTTCCAAGGCTGGTTGTCTGCATCAAACTCCCATTCCTGCATCTCAGAGTTAGGTTTATTGTGGTCACCCTCATAGCGGATGAAGTTCTTGAGAGATGTAGAGATGTCAGAGAAGTCATCTGAGAAGAGAGTAGCATCGTCAGTAGAAATCTGACGCTCGTAAGTGCCATGGAAGTAGAGCACGAGTTCCTTGTTGCCTGTATTCTCAGAACCTGACATATCGGTCAGCGAACCAGCTGAGAGCACCACCTTATATTCGCCACCGCTATAGAGATACTGTGTGGCAGCAGGTACGAGTGCCACCATGCTGTAGTCGCTGCTTGACACCACGCTAAGGCTGCTGATGGTCTTCTCGGTGTCACCATCAATCTGGATGAGTGAAGCGGAAGCGTCATCTGAAACGAGCACCTTGGTGTCAGGAGTCAAGTAGATAGGCATGCTGCTGTTGTCGATGCGCGCAATCTCGGCATTATTCTCAGGGAAAGTCTTGAGGATGTTGACAGGTTCGTCTGCCCTACCCTTATACTCGAGGGTGATGGTGCCATTGGTCTTGCTACCGTTCTTTGCCAAAGCAAAAGTGCCGGCAGGAATCTCTACGGTGTACTTCTCGCCTGGAGTCATCTGGGTGGCACGGAAGGTTACTACAACCTCACGCTTGCTGCTGCCATTGAGATATAACTCCATGGAGTTTCTGAGTTTCTTACCATCCTTGTCTTTCAGAATGGCACTCGTCTTGCCACCTATTATATTAATGTCATTATTGAAGGTAAGGTGGATTGACTCCATCCATGCGAACTCAGCATCTGCGGCAGGATAAGCAGTGTAGTCCTTGAGCAAGTCTATGCCGTCGCATGCTTCAGAGATAGACTCTGGCATGGTGACGATGTAGCTCTCGCCCTGTGGTGACACCATAGAGCAAAGGATACGGCCATCGTCGGAAGCGCTCCACAGTGTACCTGTGTTGTCGAAACCTGTGAACTCGGTATAGTCCAAGCCATAACGCTGCTCCATAATCTGAGAGAATGGATACCACACATTGCCTGTCATAATCTGCCACTCACGTACAGGACTGGTAGACGGACTTGCTGCATACACATTACCTTCATTGTCGATTACGTCGACCATGAGGTCATTTTCTTCAACAGAGTTAAAGTAAGTGTAACTCTTCTTCTCCATATCAAGAACGAGAGGGAACAACTCATCATTCGGTGTACGGATGGTACCAGCCACATACTTGCCGTTGCCACTGATGACAACGCCGCCCTCCATCTGGAGGAAGTCGGAAGGAGCATTCTCGCCACCTTTGGAAGTACCAAACTTGAAGTAAGATTGGTTCACGCGGTCGTAGACATAACTGATAGGCGCATAACTCTGATTACCATAGATGGCAATGTAGCGGCCGTCGGCAGAAATCTGAGTGAATGCCTCCTGCTGAGGATAGGTCTGACCTTTTTCATTCGCGTCCATCTCCATGACAGGTTTGCCAGGAGTTTCGAGCAACTCATTTGTGGTCAAGTCCCAAAGGAGACCCTGGGATACGGAGTTCCAGAAGTCACCTGCGGCATCACTCTCTGCTGTACCTACAGCATAGTGACCGTCAGGAGTAACACATGTTACCACGGCAGAAGTGTAACCCTCAGGCATTGGCAACTCTGTCCATGTCATGGTAGACTTGGTCCAATAACCAGGTTTGCCTGTGTAGTAACCATCTTCGGTAAAGTTACCATTGAATGAACCCACAACGATATTACCGTCGTCGGTGATGTCGCATCCCTGATACTCGCCCAAGGCATCCTCGTCGTCCTCGTCGTCGGTACGCACAATAGTGTACGTCTTCGTAGTCATGTCGAGGATACGAATGTAGCCATTGGCCAACTGCTCATTGGTGGCACCCTTCACTAACGCCCACTTGCCATTGTCGGAGAGGGTCGTAGCGATGGCATAGTCCTTAAACTTCTGATAGATGAAGCTGGGCTTTGTCGTCACCTGTGCCAATGCCTGGATAGAGCAAGCCATCAGCACCATGAGCAGAGAAAACAATGTTGATAATCTTCTCATAATCTAACTTTTCTATTCTATTTTTATATTATTCTTATTTCACAGCCACCTTGCTGGTCTTAATGCTTCCATCTGCACTCTGTGTCTTCTTCACATACACGCCGTGAACAGGAGCAGATACCTTGCGGCCCGACAGGTCGAAGTAGGTAGTCTTGACTGCATCGGTTGACTCCGTAGCATTAATGCCTGCAGCAGCCTCACCCTTGAGGAAATGCACTGTAACGCTTGGACCTTCCACTACGTCGTAGACATCGCCCTCGGCATCTTCCTTGGATTCATTCCTTGTGCCAATCATAGCAGTAAACTTCACAATAGCGATGCCATCACCGCCATAGAACCACTCACCAGCCAAGTCCGCAACTTCGTGCTTCTTAACTACAGGCAGGTTAACGCGGTTACCGCTTTGACTCAGCAATGGTGTATAATATGTCCCTAAGGCGTCGTAGGTTTTACAAGTTGAGAAACAACACTGTACGCCACCGTTGTCCAACTTCAGTATCTCATAGTCTACCTGCACACGTTTGCCATTGTCTGTCGTGTTCTCCACGCCCAAGCCTGTACCGATGTACGCATCAAGAAAACCGTCGCTTTCGGTAATGGTCGATACGTATATCTCTGCACCATCTGCCACATCGCCAGTCTTTACGATGTCTTCACCTTCCAATTTTACGGTAACGAACTGAACGTCCGTATTCTTCTGTGCCATCATACTTGCGGCACCGAGAAGGAGCATGAGCGAAAGTGTAAAAAACTTCTTCATATTCTTTTCTTAAGATTGTTTATTTGGTTATTTTCTTTCCGTTAATGATATATATGCCCTTTGGCAACTTGTTAATGTCTGTGCCGAAGTACTGACCGTTGATGCCATAGATAGCGTTTGACTTAGCCGACTCTGACTGAACATTAGCTATACCGTCTGACACGTTATTATTCTTAAACTTGAATGAGATAGTGCCGTCGGCATTCTGAGTTATGTCTGTGATTTCCTTGTTCAAGAGGAAAGTGCCGTCGCTGTTGGCATTGATGAGAGTGGCGGCAGGAGTGGTGGTGTTACCAAAACTGTTGTTGCCACCATAGGGATAGAGGTCGCCCTCCACATCCGCAATCGTTCTCTCCTTAGAATTGTCGGCAACTACGATGAAGCAACGCTCATTGTAGGTGTTGACATTGTTGGCGGTCCAAGCCTCCTCGTCGTAGTCGACATGGGTAATCATGAGTCCGGCAGCATAGAGTGCTGCATCGCAACCTGTCTTCTGACGGTTCTCCAAGAGAAAGTACTCGTCACGGTGACCATCATTATATATAATATATGTGTCGCCACCCTCAGAGAGAGGTTTCATGTTCGTTACCTCGGTGTCTTCCTTCAGTTCGATGGGCTGCTTCCATCCGCAGTACATGAGTTCGAAGGCAGTGTAACCTGCAGGTGTGAAACCACCATTGAGGTAGTTGCCCATGTTCATCAAGTCCCACACGTAGGTGCCGTAGTAGAGCGAGGTGGATCCGTAGGAACCCTTGTCATACATGTCGGGGAGTCCGAGGCAGTGGGAGAACTCATGACACATCGTACCGATGCCGTCGAGTACATTGTTCACGCCAAGTTCATTGCTGCAGGCAAAGGTCTCGATAGTGACGCCGTCCATCTGGAACGGTTTCTGGTCGGAGCCAAGGGCATCGAGGCTACCCTCCTGCGGATAAATGAGTCCTGTGTCATCAGGATTGACATTCTGTCCTTGTCCGGCATAGAGGATATATATCAAGTCTACCTTACCGTCGCCATCATAATCGTAGTCAGCAAAGTTAACGTCGCCGTCTGCCTTGCGACAAGCATCATACACAAACTTACCCAACTTGACATCTATTACGCCACCTGAGTCTTCTCCGTATTGGTTGTAGGCATTGCCCAACTTATATGGGCCCACAACATCAAAATTGAACTCAAACTGTCCCTGACTCTGAGCATAGAAGTAATCATATACGCTCTCGGTAAAGCCTGTGGCAGGGTCGGAGAAGTTCTTCTCATTTGCCACGCGGTCATAGAAGTCACGAGCATTCTCCATGGAGAACGACACGGCGGGAGTATTGGTGGCTTTTCGTGCGGGGAACTCCACCAATATTATCAAGCCCTTCTTCTTCCCCACATACGTGCCCGGCTGGACAGGCGCTGCGAAGGAAGAAGAAATGCCCAATATCAAAGATAAAGTTATCAGAAACCTTTTCATAAATGATATTCTGAATAATCTTTCTTTATATACCGTTTGAATGTTATTCAACGACCACCTTAACGGTCTTGCCGTTTGAATACTTCACGATGTTGATGCCCTTGACAGGAGCAGAGAGAAGCATGCCGTCGAGAGAGTAGCGAGCCACCTCGTGTGCATCCTCTACGTCAGTGATAACATCGTTGATGCCTGTTGTGGTACTCTCGCCAATCTTACAGGTATTTGCATTTGTCACCCAAGCATCAGAGATGGAAGTAGTGAACTCATTGTCCTTATACTTGATAGGACGGCTGATGAATGCCACCACGTGCATCACCTTCTTCTTGGTGATGGACATGCTCTCAGGGATTGTCACCTCATAGTTTTTCTCATAGGAAGTGCCGTCCCAAGAGATGGCGTCACCCAGTTCACCACTGACAATCATGCGGAGCACGTCGTTGTTGGTGTAGTTGTAGGTCGTAGAAGTACCTACTTTCTGGTCACCCTTCTGACTGTCCTGTGTCAGATAAACGGTAAGCACGGCATCATCGCCCATCACCTTCTTGAAGTCGCTCACATTCTGACCGAACACCTTGATGTTCAACTTGCGAGTGTCGCTGTCGTAAGTGGTAGCGATGTCTACAGTAGCAAAGGCTGGATAGTCGTAGATAGAACCGTTTACAACGTTGTTATTAATCAGGCTGGCTGCCTCTGCTGCATAGTCGTTTCTATAGTCGGTAGCAATGGCAACGCAGTTTTCCGAATTATAAAGACTGTTGCAATAATATCGGTTGAAGGACGCAGAAGGAACGGAAGATGCACTGAAGTTAATCAAGGCTGCGCTCTCATCCAAAGCCCACTCATCAGTACCCGACGTCAGGCTGGCATGCACGCCTACCTTTACGAGGTCATCGCGCAACTTGCTCAACTCAGCCAGCACATTGTCACCATAAGTGCAGTATGCACCTCCCTGCGATGTGAAGAACTCCACAAGTTGCTTCTGGCGGCTGAAACTTTCCGTGTAAGGAACAAACGAAGTAGACAACTCATCGTCCTGCATGGTGTTGACATCAGTAGGAGTCTCGCCATTGAGTTTCTTTACATAAAGCGTAAGATCACCTACCTTGCCTATTGTCAGAGTATCTGGAGTGTCGATGGTCACTGTCAAGTCCACACCTTCGGTGTTGATAATATCGTTGTACTCCAGATCTGGCAGTTCTGCACCATTGACATTTACGCCAAACACGGCAGAGGTAATGTCATCAGAGAAACTCTTGCAGGTGAAACCGAGTGTTGTCTTGCCACCGCTCTGCATGTAACGGGGAGCACGCAGATCAGAAAGGGTGGCATCAATAGTGTGGAAACCGCCGTCCTTCTCTACGATACACTGCACGCTGAGCGAACCATAGTCGATATCGTTAAGGGAATACCATTGTTTTTTTCCACTGTCGGCACTTGCACCATACACATAAATAGTAGGATTGTTAGTGTATTTAACTGCAGAAACAGGATATTCATCTGCAGTCTGAGTGAACTCAAAGCCAATCATGAATGCAGCGAGGTCTTTGCCGTCAACATTGATGGTGTAAGGATTATCAAGACGTACGGTGTTCCATCCCAATTCAGAAGTGCCTCCCTCCTGTGAAACTAACTCATCGCCAATCTCTGCATAGCCACCATTATTGGCAATGGCTTGCACATAGACACGCGGTGAAGTGACTGTGCCACAAAGAGCATAGCGGATGGCAACAATCTTGCCACCATTAAACTTCACTGCATCAGGGTAATCTATGATAGTACCAACCTTGTATGTTCCTGCTTCACCGAAACCAATACCATAATCTGGGTCAGACTGGTAGTCATCGGTGTAATAAGGACCCATGTAGTGCTGATTGTCAGCTAACCCTTCAGAGGTTGCACGACGCACAGGGGTAGTCTGCTTCATTGGAGTCAGAAGCGACTTTGTTGCTACCGAGGCATTCTTATAAGATGTCAGGTTGAGTAAAGGAGCCACATTTCCTTTCTGTGCCATCGAGGCAGAGGCAAGGAGCATGGCTGAGAATGTGAGTAGAATTCGATTCATAATATAATTAAACGTTTAATTTTTTATGTTGTTATTTGCTTATCAGCGGGATAATCTCGGTCTGCTTAACGCCATCGGCATTGAATACGAAGGTCACAATGCTGACATTCTTTGCCACCCAACTGTTGTCTACCGTCAGAGGGAATGTCTCAGTAATCTGCTTGTTGGCATCAAGAGTGATTGCCTTGCCGTCACGGTCAGTGACAGTGGTACGGAAGACATGATTATGCACATATTTCGTATTCGTCTTGCCAGTAGGCATCACTTGCGGGTTTACGATGGAGTCTTCTATCACCCACACCTGCAGTTTGGCATCGGCAATGGCTTCAGCACTTGCTATGTCTACACTAATACTGGCATTCTTATATAAAGAATCATAGGTTACTGATGGTGTCAATGTGACAGGAGTCGTCGTCTTCAGAGCCTCTGTGACACGTGTCTGGAGGATGCCGTTGTCGCTGGTCAATCCGTTGCGGTCAATATTGAGGCAAGGCTGTTGCTGCACCTTCCACTGGTCATAATAGTAATTGCCAGTCTCTGTGGTAAGAGGCAACAATGTGCCGTCCTTTTTCTTTCCAAACTCACCGCTATACAATCCTACGGCTATCACCTTCGTATTGCCATAAGTCTCCTGCAGTTCATGGATGGCATCAGTAGCATCAGGACAGTTTTTGCAGTATTGTCCTGTGAAGTCCTCGATGAGCACATTCTTGCTCACCTCAACTGGCGCAACATATATCAGACGGTCGCCCTCGGCGATGTTGTCGCAAGATGCCAAGCCCATGGTCATGGCAAGAGCCGTCAAACTATAAAATATCTTTTTCATCTTCATCGCCTTTAGAAGTTATAGTTATATGAGAGTGTCACGCCCTTGCTTGCGGGTACATAACGGCATACACCACCTGAGCAGTTGTAGCCTGCGCGTGTGCGTCCGTAGCCCAACTGCAGTCGGTGGGCACCTGCATTGAAGGTGACATATCCCTGATAGTAGTGGATATTGGTCACGCCACTGTTATACATATCTGAAACGGTGAACATCCAGTGAGGAAGCATAGAAAGTTCCAACAATCCATACATCCAGTCGCCGTCGTCCTCGGCAGTATGCAGATACTGAGCCTCACCGCGGAGGGTGAACTTGTTGTTGAAACGATACTTACCCTCAGCAACGTAGATGTCGGAGTGTATCATACCGCCCTCGCCCTCAATGATAGTCTTATTATAGAACTGGTTCATATACATCAGGTTGAGAGTGAATGATGTACTAAACTTCTTACCAATCTGAACATTCAAGTCCTGATAATATCTTTGGTCACCCCACTTCCAGAAACTTGAACTGTAACCGCTCGTACCAGCAGCAGCCTTTTCCTCTGGACGGTCGAGGGAATGAACATGAGAGAAGTTTATCTTCACGTCAGTGCCATACTTGCCACCGAGGAAGGTGTGACGCTTAATCTTATAACCGAACTCTGCCTGATAAGCCCACTCTCCGTCAGGATGTGTGGCATAAGGATAGAGTGCTGCCAAGGCATAGGTATGGTCCATGGTGAATGCCGGCAGATGGTTGATGAATGATGACGTGCCGACCATCGAGCGCTTGCTGCGGAATGACATGTAGTCGCTACGCTTTGCCTGAAGGAGCGCGCTCATGCCCTTCTTGCTATAGGTAGCAGAAAGCATCGCCACATTTCCCTTGCGGTAGATGTAATTATTGTCATAGGAAGGGTCATCGGTCTTCCACGCATATTCGCCAAGCAGACCGAAGTTGCCTACATGCAGATTTGCCCTAACGTCGAAGGCATTGACATACTTAGGCAGATTGAGTTTGTGAGTAGGGTCTGCCATGATGTCTTCGGTCTTCTCATGCTTGTTGACCCAAGAGCCACCAAGTGTGAGATATGTGTTGTGTTCCTCCATAGAGTGAAACCACTGGTCGAGGTTGAGTTCAAGGTCGGCACCACGGATTCTTCCCTTATTGTGCTCCCAGTAGCGACGCTGCTTACCTGACAGTACCTTTAAGGTTACACCCTTTACAGGTTTCAGCACCAAGCGGGCACCAAGCAGCGAGTTGTCGATACCGAGACTGCGCTCCTCATAAGTGCGGAGGATGAAGCCCGAACCAAACTGCTCATAGAAATCACCTATTGTCAACTCTGCCCTCTCTGAGGTATGTATCTTGACATACCAATAAGGCACGCCCCATCCCTTGAAGTCATTCTCAAAACCGGGAAGCGGATACTGGTTGTACTCTAAGCGCACACCGGCATCAAGATGCTGTCCCTGCGCATTGAGGTCTACATAGGTGTTGGTGCGAGCCCAGTTGTCACCCTTCTCCGAGTTGATGGTCTTGTCAGTCTGTGGGATAAGGATATCACTCTGGATACTTCCTGATAAGACAACACCCTTGCTTCCATTGTCGTCTTGGGCAATGGCAGCAAGGGATATCATAGCACTTGCAAGTGCTGTATATAATCGTATGTTCATGTCAACGTCTTATTCTGTTTTCAGCAATTCCCTGACCTTCTCGATCAGTTCCTCTTCGGCACCGTCGGTATAGCCATTGTGCTTATACACAATCTTGCCTTTGCCGTCAACTATCAGAGTATATGGAATCATCTGTATGCCGAGGGCACGCTTGAACTCGCCGTTAGGGTCAAGCAACACCTCGTAAGGCCAACCGTGATTGTCGACGAGAGGTTTCACCTTATTTATATTCTGCGCCTGGTCGATAGATACAGCGATTACCTTCACGCCAGTCTCCTCTTGCCAGTCCTCATAGACATCAGCGATGGCAGAGAGTTCGCGGTTGCATGGTTTGCACCATGTGGCAAAGAAGTCGATGATAAATGGTTTGCCACCATTGGACAGAGTGTCTGTCTTCACAGTCTTGCCTTCGATATTCTTCAGCACTACTGCAGGCACTTGTGCCTTTGCCATAGAGCAGAGAGCAACAATCATTATCAGAGTCAAAAATATCTTTTTCATAATAGCAGGAACCCCTCCCCGACCCTCCACCAGGGAGGGAGACTAAAGAGTAACCCCTCCCAGGCCCTCCCCAGGGAGGGTGGATAAGAAGTTATTAATTATTTGAGTTATTAATTGATTTCTTAAAGTAGAGTTTTGGAGTATAGAAAGTAGCCAACGACGTCGTACCCATCTTGTTTTCCGCTGCAGGAGTGTCAAGGACACGGTAATTGGCAAACATTATGGCATAGAATGGAGTCTCATAACCCATAATCTTATATGCACACCCCTTAAACTCGGCACCTTCGCTTGTCCTTGCTTCATCAAGAGAAGCAGTCACGAGTCCTGTAAGGTTATAGGATGAATACCCACCCTGTTCGCCAGCCTGTTCGTTCTCATCAAGGAAGAGTTCATAAGCATAATATTTGTCTACCACTGCAGTGTGCTGACCGCTCTTGATAGAGATGCTGTTGCTGTCAGGATCATAAGTGACAGGCACCCACATAACATTGCCGGCGACAGTCATCTTCAGGTAGCCTTCTGTTATGACGGCATCAAGATCTACATATTCCTCTTCGTCATCATCATAATAAGAGAATATATAGTCGCCTGCCACATCCTTGGCAAATTCATACTGTGACACGAAGATGGAGTCAGCATAATCATCATAGCCCACCTTCACATAGCCTGAGCGTATGCTGCCACTATTGTTCTCATCGACATCAAGTGTCAGCGAGTTGCTGTCTACAGTCACCTTCACCCAGTCAGGGCAAGAGAGCACTTGCGGTTCGATGGTGGAATTCATGTTGTATACTGTGGTATACGCATCGTCGCTCGTGAGTTTCAAGTCCTCACCCTTGATGACAAGGACAAGTCCCTGCTGCGACACATTCACGAGGATGGAGTCATTTGCCGACTTCTTGATGACAAGTTTGGCATTGCGCGACTCTATCGACGAGTTCTTCGAAGCCGAGAAATTCACCGTGTTGCCACTTGTGCTGACAGTGAGCCAGTCTGTGCTTGTGGTATATGCTGCCGTAGGCACACAGTCGAGCACAACATTACCATCCTCTGCCAGAGCGCCGAGGCTTGTCTTGGAAGAGACTACATTGATGGTACTCATCGCTATTGGCGAACTTGCATCATCGCTACACGACGACATCACCATGCACACGAGAGCAAGAGTGAGTAACAATATATTTTTCTTAATCATAACCATTTCTTACTTAGTGTTACTTGTGATATGTGTAAAGTTCTCGAATTCCTTTATGATAAGCACTGGCACAGCATACTCATCCTCTGTCACGAGGTTACCGCTGGAATCGCAGGCAAGGAATATCAGACTGTTTACAGGTACTGACTTGGAGCCACCACCATTCCATGTGAATATACCGTTCATATTGTCGTCAGTGACTGCCATGTCAAGGCATCCCGCAGTGTTGAACTCATAGTATTCGCCATCATCATTGGTCTTTGTAGCACAAGGCACTACCATAAGGTAAGGATACTGCTCCGTCGGGTCAAGACAACGTTGGATGGGGAACGACAAGTGACCGGTGGTCTTGTCGTAATTTGCATACAAGTCATAAGACGACTTGGCGCTAAGAGAGAGTTTGCAGGAGTACTCCATAGAGGAAGAGACACGATATGAAGAGAGGTCGCTCTCAATGTCAAACTTCATCTGTATCTTGGAGTCACCATCGCTTGCCGGCAGATAACCGTAACCAGCAAAGGAGGTCTGCCAGTCGCCGTATGTCATGTAATGGTCGGGCACATAGCCTTTGAATGAAACTGTCGGAGCATCGGCAGATGTCATAGACTTGTCGGCGTCATTCCACGTCATGTCATTTATGGCAAAACCGCCTGCCTGCACCTCTGACTGGAAATGTATACCGTCTTCCGTCATATAGAAAGCGCGGTTGATGCTGTCGTTGCCTACTACTATGACGGCATGGCGTGACTGGGCATCAAGAGTAGCCTTGCCCACCTTCTCGCCATTCTGCGTTATGTCATAGAAATAAGACATGGAGTTGACCACCTTGTGGATGTTCTCCAAGTAGTTCTGCCAGTTGAGGTCACTTGCGTTGCGAGTCATCACAATCTTGTTGCCCCACTTCTTTCCCTTGAGGTAGATGCTGTCCTGAACAGTGCGCATGATGATGAACTCATAGTCGCCCTGGTCGCCGTCGATGTCATCCTGATAAGCCTGTGCGAGGAAATGTATCACATCATTATTGGTGTCGAAACTGAGCACAGGACCCTGGTCTTCTGTAATGTTATAACTTGAGCGCGACACAGTGCTGGGAGTGACTACATCATAAGAGGGAGCGAAAAGGTCGCCCGATGCCTCCACCTTGCCGTCGCTGAACTTGCACAGATATGTGAAGCCACCGCCGCTGTAGTCCTGACCATAATAGAAATGCATTGTCCAACCGTTGTCGGCAGACTCAAGGAGTTGCTTGCTCTCGGCTACAGCCTCCTCTATGCGCTCTGCTGGCGACTTGCCGTCAAACAAGTCTGTATCGTCATGCAAGCAAGACTGGAATGTGAGCGCCATGCCCACTGCCATCATTGCCAATATTGTATTCTTCATCGTCATCTTAGTTTATATGGTTCAAATCCAACTTACTCAACTCTGATGCTCTATGGAGCACGGCATAGCGGAGGTCATCGATGTCGAGTCCCCATGAGGTCTGCATGTAGTTGCGCACAATCTCCAGTTTCTGCTCTATCGCCTGACGTGCAGTGAGGTTGTCGCTCAACTTCTTGTCGCCAGCATCTTTAAGTATTGCCTCCCAAGCATCAGCAGACTGGGTGACATAGCCAGCCATCATCTCGGCAAAGTCTTCCTTACCCTCAGACATGGCGTAAGGTGTCACGAAACCGGCAGCATGCGCATCGGCATCAGTCACGTTATACCAGTCACCGCTCTTGTAGCCTGACTCCGTAATCTGGTCGAACGTCGTGTCATAAGGAGACTTCTGATTCAAGATGTGAGTGAACTCATGGTGCATGGTGTGGAAATAATAGTCGTTGAGCGAGGCATAGTCTGCCAAGATCTCGTCGGTAAGTTCATTCACCATATAGAGCGTCACCTTGTAACCGCCCTCGGCAGTACCCATCACGAAGGTGCCGTCACTATTGAAGGCGCGCGAACCAACGAGGATGATTGAGCGTGGACAGTAACTCTTCACGAAGTCGGTGCCTATGGCCTCAGCATAAGCGTCCATCCAGAGATATTTCACTATCTTGGCCAACTTGGCAGACTTTGCCGAGTCGGCAGGAGTAAGGTTATACTGCATATCGGTCTCGATGTCCTCAAGTTTATACTTGAAGTAGACATTGTAAGGGAGCGTATAGTTCTCATACAGCCATTGGTCGAGCGAATCTCTCTTCACAGTTTCGTCGGCAAATATGGACTTGCCGCTGGGCTCGTCATTGGAGCATGACATCAAGGCCATACCCGCTGCAAGCACCATCATAATCATGAAAATATATCGTTTCATATTCTTCTTTTAATAAGTATTACTATTCTCTCCCCTCCCTCGGGAGGGGTGCAGGGGTGGGGTCCCTTATTTCCTCGGATTACCCTCCACACCCGCTGTAATGACATCCTGTGGCAACTGTATGGCCTGACGTGGGTCATCGGCTGTCAAGGTGTCGGTCACGCTCTCCACCTCTGTGTCGTTGACAAGAGTGCGGCGATAGATGGTGATGCCGTATCGCTTGATGTCCTGCATGCGGATGCCCTCATGAAGCGTAAGGATGCGCTTGAGGTGAAGGATGCACTGCAGGAGAGGCTCCTGAGTGGTCATGTCAAGAGTGAATGACGTGTGCATCTGCTTGCGTGCGGTAGCCGCCGTAGGAGTGGAATAAGCGATGCGGTCGTCATTGTAGAACTCCTTGATCTTGTCGAGTGTTATCTGCACTCCGTTGTTGCTGAAAGCATTGAGTTCGGTATTGATGTCAGCCAATGCCTTGGCATAGTCTCCCTTGAGGGCGTAAGCCTCTGCACGCTCGAGGAGGAGCAAGTCAGTATTGAATACCGAATACTCCGAATGTGCATATCCCACACCTGCCTGTATGTCGGTGTACTCGAACACATAAGGTATCTTGCGGAAGATATACTTGGAAATGGAGTTGTTATACCAAACAGTATAGTTGAATACATCGTCGCTCACGCCCCATGGACCTGCCGACTGCATGGTCTCACGGCGCGAGATGAGTTGACCGTGTGCATATTTGTTGCCAAGGGCTGTAGGTCCGCCTATGGCTCCCCATGCAGAATATACCACCTGCAAGAGGAGGTTTGCCTTCACCGAACTGTTTACATATGCGTTAGGCTGTATGACGCCGTTGGCACTCAACTTTGCCCATGATGACCAGTCACGGAGCGAAGGTGTGCTGCCGAGGGCTGATGATGCATACTTTATGGCCTCGTCATATTTCTGATAGTAGAGATAGAAGCGAGCAGCAAAGGCTGCTGCTGATGACTGAGTGAAGTGAAACTTCGGTTGGTCATAGTTGTTGCTCACCAGTGTGAGTCCTTCCTTGAGGTCTGCCTCTATCTTGGCATAGAGTTCTGCCAGGGTGCCACGCTCATGATGAGCCATCACCTCTTCGTTGGCTTCCTCTGGATAGAAGAGTCCGAGGTCGGTGGTGGCAGTGGTGCTGTCATAGGCACGGCAGAATACTGTCGACAATGAGAACATGGCATAGGCGCGGCAAAGCAAAGCCTCGCCCTTCTGCTCGGTATAATCTTCGGGATTGCTCACCTTAGCGATATACTGCAGAGCCTCGTTGGCAGTGTTGACAGCAGAGAAGCCTGCCATCCATATGCGCTGAGGACTCTCATTGTCGGAAGTCTCGGTGATGTCTTCCCAACGGTAAGCCTGTCCCTGAAACTTGCTTGCCTCCGACCATCCTGTGCCCACGATCTCGTCGGCATTGTCGGAATACATCTCAAGGAGATAGGCAGGGTGTATCTCTGGATACGCGCTCACCAACAGACGGCTCACCTCAGAGGGTGACTTCAGTTCCATGCGCTGGTCAGGGAGTTTGTCCAGATAGTCATTGCATGATGTCAGACATGATGACAAGCCCAACATTGCTATACCTATTATATATATATATGTAGATTTCATTTTTGTCTAAAACTGATTAAAGACCTACTTTTAACGTCAACGTAAACTGCCTTGGCATTGGCGAAGCCACACCGCCGGCATTCATAAACTCCGGATCCTGACCGTTCAACTTCTTGTCGGCATAGATGAGGAAGAGGTTTGTGGCCTGCAACTTCACCGACATGTTGCCGATGGCAGAATTCTTAAACCATGCCGAAGGGAAGTCATAGGCAAGTGATATCTCCTTCATGCGGATGAAGTCACCCTTGGCTATGCGCTCCGTGGAGTAGTTGTAGGCATTGTAGGCATAACGTATCTGGGTGTTCTCGGAATACTGACGGTAACTTGCAATAACCGGTACATTGGTGACTTTCTCATCGCCTGGCTTCATCCAGCGGTTGTTGTAAACCTTGGTCATAGAACTGAGGTCGCTATACTTTGCGCTGAACACAGGGTCGAGGCGCACCACATTGCCAAAGGCATAGGTCATGAAGATGTTGAGGTGGAAGCCCTTGTAGTTGAATGTGTTGGTCAGCGAACCGTTGTGTATAGGGTCTGTCGAACCTTCATACTTCAGATATGACGTGTTATTACGTTCCTGGAAGTTGATGTCATAGACTGTCACCTCACCCTTCTCATTGATAAACTGTGGCATACCGTCCTCGTTCAGTCCCACGAAAGGAATGGAGAACAGGGCACGCACAGGATAACCCTTCATGGCGAAGCCCGAACCACTCACCATATCTATCACACGACCCTGATTATAGAGGTCTGTAATCTCGGTGCAGTTGTGCGAGTAGACGAGGCTGGTGTTCCAAGAGAAATCCTTCACCTTGATATTAGTGGAAGAGATGCTGAGTTCCTGTCCCCAAGACTTCATCTTACCGTCGTTGGTGTAGCGGATAATCTGTCCGAGCCATCCCTCCGTTGCCACAGGCACAATCTCGTCGAAGTTGCGTCGTGTGTAGACATCGAGTGTCACATTGATGCGGTCATTGAAGAGGCCAGCATCTACACCGAAGTTAAACTCGTTCTTCTTCTCATATGTGAGGTTGGCGTCTGCCAGTGCCTCCACCTGTATGCCCGGCTCCTTGTCGGATGCGAACGGACGGTAAGGAGTGTATGATCGCATGATGGCTGTAGAACTTGAGTAAGCCGTGCTCGGCGGTGTACCCGTCAGACTGTAGGATGCACGCAGAGTCAAGTGCGACAGCGGTTTGAGTTTCTCAAAGAAGTTCTCCTCATGCACATTCCATGATGCTGACACATTCCATGTAGGCATCCAGCGGGCATTGCTGTTCATTCCCAACTGGTTGCTGCCCTCATAGCGATAGGTGCCGTTGATGACATACTTGCCATTATAAGAATATGTGGCATTGCCATAGAAGGCTGCGCTGCGCGAGTCGGTGTTGGAGAGGGTATAGTAGTTGGAGTTCTCCTCCTGCAGTTTCTTGAAGTAGAGATACTCGAAGTAAGGCACCTCACCAGAGTCATACTGCATGCCCCAACCATTGAACCATGTGCGTGTGCGGCTGATACCCGTTGTCTCCATACCTCCAAAGAGGTTGAGGATATGCACACGGTTGAAGGTGCGGTTATACTGTGCCGTGAAGCGGAAGTCATAGTCTATCATACGGTTATCGGTGCGCTGATAGATACCGCCCTCGGGAAGCACCGTCACAGGCAATGCATAGGCATTGTCGGGATTGGTGTAGAGCAGACTGTTGTTATCGCGTATTATCTGGTTGTCCATGGCGCGATAAGCCAGAGCCTGGTTGGAAGAGTCCTCTATCTTGTGCTCCTGTGTGGTGGCGCTATATTTCATGGCACCGAGAGCGGAGAGTTCGAGACTCTTTATAGGTTTGTATTTCAACTCCAACTGAAACTTGGCGTCGATGACATTGAGGTCTATATAGTTGGTAGCCAACTCGTGCTTGATATTAAATGCCGCATAGTTTGCCTGATAATAGGCATTAGGGTCGAGAGCACGAGATGTATTCAATGCATATGAGTAAGGGTTGATATCGAAGTCACGCTTCACCTCACCCGACACCACGTCTACATCCTGTCCGATTGTGCCAGGTGCCTTCTGCTTACGATAGGAAGCACTTGTTATGGCATTGATGGAGAGGTTGTCGAGGATGTGATGAGTGAAGTTCATGTTTGCCGTGTAGCGGTTCACCTTACTGTCGATATACCATCCTGGGTCGAGCATGGCACTCACCGAACCGTAGTAACTGGTCTTCTCCGTACCGCCGCTGAAACTCAATGAGTGATTCATCATGATGGCTGACGAGAAGAGTTCCTTAAACCAGTTGGTATTTCTATACTCTGCCTGGCTGAGATATGCGTTTTGGTCTTCGGTAGAGTTATAGAGGTCATAGAGACCAGTCTTGGGATTGTAGGTATTCATCAAGGAATACATCTTTCCGTAGACTCCGTAGTCAGAACCGTTGAGCACGTCGGAATAGTTGAGCCATCCCTTCTTCT
>CAVKNF010000033.1:0-18879 GCA_963657415.1 bacterium
TATGGGTCAACGAGATAAAGGTGACAGTAAAGGATGAAGGCGTGCTCGTCTTCCTCTTGGTGGCACCTTTCCTCTACCCTATTCTCTATTCCTGGATATACAATAACGAGGTGGTGCGCGAGGTGCCAGTGGCTGTGGTAGACATGAGCCACTCTTCACAGAGCCGCGAATTTCTCCGCAAGTGCGATGCCTCTCCAGACGTAAAGGTGGCATACTACTGCAATAATCTTGAGGAGGCTCAGGAACTCGTGGGAAGACAAGTTGTGAGGGGCGTATTGTATTTCCCTTCAGACTTCTCCACTAAACTCAACCGCGGCGAGCAGGCTGTGGTGAGTGTCTATTGCGACTTGAGTCTGATGTTGACCTACAAGGCGATATATCAGACGGCTACTGCTGTGTCATCAGAAATGAATGCTGGCATACAAGTAGCAAATTCGATGAGTTTCACCCATAGGGACGAAGAGATAACGACAAAACCTCTCGACTTCGAAGAGGTGGAGATATTCAATCCCACGGGAGGATATGGCAACGCCCTGTTGCCTGGCGTGCTGATGGTAATAATCCAGCAGACACTCTTGCTCGGCATCGGTATGGCGGCAGGAACAGCCCGTGAGCGCAACAGCAACCACCGGCTTGTGCCAGAGGACAAGCATTATGGAGGAGCATACAGAATAGTATTGGGCAAGGCGCTCTGCTATTTTATGATTTATGCCATAGTGGCAGCCTATCTCTCTTTGGGAGTGACAAGGTTGTTTCATTTCACGACTCTTGCCACACCAGAAACTCTCATAGGACTGATGCTTCCATATATTCTGTCATGCATATTCTTCGGAATGGTCATTTCGGGCCTTATCCGCTATCGTGAGAATGTGATGCTGATAGTGGTGTTCACATCCATCATCTTCCTCTTCATGACAGGTATCTCATGGCCAGCAAGCAATATCCCCGCTTTCTGGAAAGCTATCTCATGGCTATTCCCAAGCACATTTGGTGTGCAAGGATTCCTGAAGATAAGCAGTATGGGAGCCACAGTCTCTGAGATAAGCACGGAGTACATCGCTTTGTGGGCACAGGCATTCATTTACTTTGTTATCACCTGCATGATGTATCAGTTTCAGATATATCTCACAAAACGTGCAGCAAAGAAAAAGGCTAAAGCCGAACTTCAGGGACAGTAAGTGACAGTAAAAAAAAAACGACTTATTCGTGGTGATAAGGTTCACCTTTTATTATAGTGCAGGCACGGTATAGTTGTTCGGTAAAGATCATCCTTACCATCTGGTGCGAGAATGTCATCTTTGAGAGCGAAAGTTTCTCGTTGGCTCGTTTGTAGACATCTTCCGAGAAACCGTAGGGACCACCTATGACAAAGACAAGCCGGCGTGCTGTCTGCTGTTTCTTCTCAAGCCAAGACGCCATCTCTATAGAGCGGAACTCCTTGCCATGTTCATCGAGCAGTACGACGACATCCGATGTCTGGATATTCTTTAGGATAAGTTCTCCCTCACTCACCTTCTGCTGTTGTTCAGAGAGAGCCTTCGTATTCTTAAGTTCTGGGATGACGGTAATACCGAAAGGCATGTAATGTCCTATGCGCTCGGCATAGTCTGCTATGCAGGCATCAATATGCTTGTTCACTGTTTTTCCCACCAAGATGAGTTCGGTCTTCATTGCTTAGTTGTTTTCTTCACCATTGACATCATATTCCGACTTACGCTTTGGATTCATCGGAAACCATCCTTTTATCACTCGCTGGCGCTGTGAGAACAGTTCGCCAATAGCCCACAAAGAGGACGCGCCCACGACTCCTGTTATCGAAGAGATGATGACATTCTCGATAAACAGTGCCGCTATGCACAATGCTATTCCTACCACGAGGAATATCCACCAAGGACGCGTGCCGAAATAATATTCTGCCTTAATGACTATGGGATGAAACACACCAATGGTGATGAATGTGGAAACAGCAATGACTATACCTGTGAAAAACATTTCAATATGACAATAAAAACAATATGGTGGGTTATATAAATTCCCACCTTTACTTAACCGATGCAAAATTACAAAAAAATGACTACATCTCCGTCAGTTCTCATTTCTTTTAAGTAAATTTGCAACACACAAGGTGTATCATGTCATTACGCAAACACGATAGCGATGCACTATAAAGGATAAACTATTAAAGATAAAAAGGATAATGGACAAAGAATTAATCGCACAGTGTGAGTCTAAAGCCAAGCAGTGGCTCACCCCTGCCTATGACGAGGAAACACGCAAGGCAGTGCAGGCTATGCTTGACAATGACGACAAGAGCGAACTGATCGACAGTTTCTACAAGGATCTCGAGTTTGGTACTGGCGGTCTGCGTGGCATCATGGGTGCCGGTAGCAACCGCATGAACATCTACACCGTGGGTATGGCTACCCAGGGTTTTGCCAACTACATCAACAAGGCTTTCCCTGAGGGTGGCAAGAGCGTTGTCGTAGGTCACGACTGCCGCAACAACGGAAGAAAGTTTGCCGAGACCGTAGCCGACATATTCTCTGCCAACGGCATCAAGGTATATCTCTTCGAAAGCCTTCGCCCTACTCCAGAGATATCATTCGCCATCCGTAAGCTCGGTGCTGTGGCAGGTGTAAACGTCACCGCTTCACACAATCCTAAGGAATACAACGGATACAAGGCTTACTGGTCTGACGGCGCTCAGGTGCTCGCTCCACACGACACTGGCATCATCGACGAGGTAAACAAGGTGACTGTTGACGACGTGAAGTTCACTGGCAACAAGGACCTCATCAAGATTATCGGTGGTGAGATGGACTATGACTACATGACAGCTGTCAAGGCTACAATGATTGATCAGGATGTCATCCTCCGTCAGAAGGATCTCAATATCGTTTACTCTGCTATGCACGGCACAGGTCGTGTCATCGTGCCATTGTGTCTGCGCTCATGGGGATTCCAGAATATCAACGTTGTGCCAGAGCAGATGGTCATCGACGGCAACTTCCCGACTGTCGTTTCTCCTAACCCTGAGAATGCAGAGGCTATGACTCTCGGCATGAAGCTCGGTACGAAACTCAATGCTGACCTCGTGGTGGCTACCGACCCTGATGCTGACCGTCTTGCCATCGTATGTCGCAATCCTAAGGGCGAGTGGGTTATCATCAATGGAAACCAGACCTGCATGATGTTCGTTTACTACATCATCAAGAACAAGAAGGCTCTCAACCAGCTCAATCCTACAGACTTCCTCGTGAAGACCATCGTGACCACAGAGGTTATCGCCGAGATGGCAAAGAAGAACAATGTGGAACTCCGCGACTGCTACACAGGTTTCAAGTGGATTGCACGCGAGATTGCCATCTCTGAGGGCAAGCAGAAGTATATCGGCGGTGGCGAGGAGAGTTTCGGCTTCCTGCCTTACGACGCTGTACGCGACAAGGATGCTCCGGCATCTATCTGCCTCATCTGCGAGATTGCCGCTTGGGCAAAGGATCAGGGCAAGACTCTCTATGACATCTTGATGGACATCTATATCGAGTATGGTTTCTCTAATGAGTTCACCATCAATGTGGTTCGTCCTGGCAAGACTGGCGCTGACGAGATTAAGGCTATGATGGAGAACTTCCGCAACAATCCTCCAAAGGAACTCGGCGGTTCTGAGGTATGCGTATGGAAGGACTACAAGACTCTTGAGAAGACTGACAAGGATGGCAACGTGACCAAGATGGACATGCCTGGCACAAGCAATGTGCTGCAGTGGTTCTGCACCGACGGCAACAAGGTGAGCGTGCGTCCTTCGGGCACCGAACCGAAAATCAAGTTCTACCTCGAGATCAAGAACAACACCATGAAGACTGCCGACGACTATGGCCGTTGCCTGAAGGAAGCAGCCGACAAGATCGAGGCTATCAAGAAGAGTCTGGGACTTTAATCCCGCTTTTTCTAACAATACTCAAAAGCATAGACCCAGTTATTATGATTGGGTTTGTGCTTTTTTTATTTACGGAACTATTGGTTATTATTTCCGCCAAATTTGTAATGGCCGATACGGGCATAAGCCATACCTTTGCATTGTAACATTATATAATAAGGTATGAACACAAAACTAATTACAATATTTACATTTCTATTTGTTATGGCCATGACAATAAATGCCCAGACACTTACACAAAGAAAACTGTGCCTCGCCACCGTGGCGAGCCTTGAGGCACAAGGCGACCTCACACGACTGGAGACAGCCGTAGACAATGCACTTGACAATGGAGTGACGGTAAACGAGATGAAGGAGGCTTTCTCGCAACTCTATGCCTACACTGGATTTCCACGCTCGCTCAATGCCCTCAGCGTACTGAGTAAGGTTATCGACAAGCGCAAGTCACAAGGAAAGGTATGCAATGAGGGAAAAGAGTGGAAACGCCCTGAGATATGGAACGACAGTAGAATGGCGCTCGAAGAGGGTACGAAGGTACAGACCATGCTGACAGGCAAACCATTTGACTACACATTCTGTCCGCAGGACGACTATTATCTCAAGTCTCATCTCTTTGGCGATATCTTCGCCAGCGATATCTTGTCACATGCAGACCGTGAACTGGTGACCGTTGCGGCTTTATCGTCTCTAAAGGGTGTGGCACCGCAACTTGCTTCTCATAAACTTGGCGCAGTGCGTATGGGAAATACCGCGGAGCAGGTGGAGGAATTATGCCGTTATCTCAGCGACAACGGACTGTCACAATGCGACAATGCGGCGGATGCCAATGCAGGAGCATGGCCTAAGGGTGATCCAAATGTAAACTATGCTCAGTATTTCACGGGCAATAGCCATCTGGCATCCGTGCGTCCCGTAAATCTCGATGACACTACAGCAACGGTGTTGCCCACAAACAATGTCACATTCGAACCCGGTTGTCGCAACAACTGGCACATACACCACGGAGCACGGCAGATACTCATCTGCGTGAGCGGCAGAGGCTGGTATCAGGAATGGGGCAAACCTGCCATAGCCCTGAAGGCAGGCGACATTGTGGATATCCCCGAGGGAGTGAAGCACTGGCACGGAGCACAAAAGGACTCTTGGTTTCAGCATCTCGCCACGCACATAGCAGTAGAAAACTCACAACCGGGCGCTGCACCAAATGAATGGCTCGAACCTGTCAGCGACGAGGAATACGACAATCTTTAACTATCACATAACTTTTTCGCATCTGACATGTGGCATATCCGCAACAAAAGTATTATCTTTGTAAAAACGTATAAGAACAAATATATGTCAACAGGAAGTAAAGTACTCATATCTCCAGATTTGACTCATCATGACGGCTGGACAGCTGGCGAGGTGATAGAAAAGGAAAACAATCCCTTTGTAGGAACGGTCATCTCAGCAAAAACTGAGAAAGGAGAGATATTCTTCGGACGCGAAGACTTATTCAAGAATGCCAATTAAAGGATATTACTAATGTATGCTTTAGCATTTGACTTGATTATCTCCAATCTCAAAGAACATTACGGAGAACCCTACAACAATGCCTATTTCGAAATCAAAGAACTTCTTAAGAAGGATGGTTTCGAATGGGTTCAAGGGAGTATCTATCTAACAGCTAATGACGATTTGGCATCATTAGTGAAAGCTGTCATGGACTTATCTAAGATTGATTGGTTCAAGAAATCCGTAAGAGATATCCGTGGATTCAAAGTGGAAAGTTGGTCAAACTTTACGGACATTGTCAAAAATTCATAAGTAACATACGCCTACCTTACATCATAATTGACGTTGTTGTATGAAAAGATAAGAGGATAGGCAAACTTGCGTATTGCGCCCATCAATCCTTTCTGCCCTTTGCTGTAATAGATGTTGTCACCATGCTTCAGGCAGATAAAGCATAGCCTCAGCAATGACAACAGGTCGCCATGCAACATCAGCCCTGACATCTGGTGTGCCAAGGCATGTCTTTCTGAAGTTGTATTGTCATGTATGTAGGTGTAGAGATGCCGCCAAACGGGTTTCTTCTGCAAGCTTCGGAAATTTCTGATGCCATATACATACGGCTGCCACGTGGGACGTCGGTTGGCATCCACGCCATGCTCCCGCAAGTTGACACTGCATGCAGATGCGTCATTCGTGCGGTGCAAGTTAAGTGGTTGATCTATCATCACTATGCCGCGATGCAACTGTGCACAGATGGCAAGACTCCAGTCATAGGCAATATCATCTATCCAATATTCCTCCGTCTGGATAAAGTCACGGCGTAGCAGCATGGTGTGACCAGCAAAACCACAAAACAGCAATGCCTCCAGGGAATACTGCGGACTTACAAGGTGCGTGTGCTCCATATCCGCTCCTCGCAGATGTGTCGAAAAACAAATGTCATGGTCGCCAATAGCAGCCACTTGCTTGGCAATCTTTTCAGGAAACCACACATCGTCCTGGTCGCTTATGGCCACATAATCGCTTGTAGCCTTCATTGCCGCAGACTTGAAGTTGAGATTAAATCCCAAGTTATGCTCATTGCAAGAGAAATGGATGTTGGGATGCTTCTCTGCATATTCCTCACAGATGGCTATCGTGCCGTCCGTCGAACCGTCATCCTGTATGATGATTTCCTTTATGGGATATGTCTGTGCGAGAATGGAGTCAAGTTGCTGGCGTATAAACTTCTCTCCATTGTATGTACCCATTATTATTGACACCGTCTTCAGTCCGTCCATAGTCCTAATATTTTGACTGTTCTTTCCACTGCATCCTTGAATGAATATTTGGTTTGAAATCCCAAGTCCAAGAGTTTCTTATTGTCAAGTATTGCATTCACTGCTATGCTGTATCCCTTTGATTCTACGTCCGACGGCAAATCGAATACCACTTGTTTTCCTGCTACATCTGCACACACCTGTGCGAAGTCGCGAAGATGTACGTTGGTTTGCTCTACACTGACATTATATGCCTCACCATTCTTTCCGTGCAGCAAGACATATAGCAACGCTCTCACTGCCTCTGCCACATATACGTAGGAATAATATTGCATACCTTTGCTTTTCAGGACAATGTCCTCGTGATGCAAAGCCTTGAGGATAAACTGTGACGACGCCTTCGTGTCTGTCATCAGCATCGTCGGACCAAAGATCCGGCATAGTCTTGCTATTTTCACCTTGACACCTCTCTCCGCTGCATATGATTGACAAAGAGCCTCAGCCGAACGCTTTGACTCCGGATAGCAAGCACGGGCATTTGACAAGTTCAATTGCCCATTGTCAGATTCAGCAAATGCCGCATCATTCACAGCATTGCCATATATCTCTACCGAAGATGGATAAATGACTTCTGCCCCACATCGCATAGCCAGTTCCAAGGCATTTCTTGCTCCCAACACATTTATGAGCATCGTTTCCACCGGATATTGTGAATATGCCATAGGATGTGTGTTACTCGCCAAGGGTATTACATAGTCTACAGCCAGGTCATCACTGAAAGTATCACACACATCCTGTTCGATGAATGTGAAAGCGGCATTGTCAAAATACTCACCAAGACGCTCAGTCGCCCGTTGCTTACTACGTCCCACAGCGTACACCTTGACACCAGGCAACATCATCAGAGCATCTATCAACATCACTCCTACCATGCCCGTGGCACCTGTAACAAGGAAACGCTTGCCGTTCAAACGTTCTATCCCTGGGATATGCTTTATATATTCCAAGTCCTCCCTATAGAGAGGAGATTTTTTCCATTCCGCCATACTTAATTTTGTTGTTTCTTCCTATTTGCAATATATCCCTTAAACAACTCAAGATCATCCTGAGTCGTCAACTTGATATTCTTGTCGCTACCCGCAGCAAAATGCAGTGTGACACCAAGTTCCACCATCATGGTGTTGGTATACGACGACCCATATATGCCTATTTCCTTTTCAAAAGCCTCATGGTATTTCTCGTCTATGAGATCAAAGCGATAAGCCTGAGGCGTCGACACACGGCGTATCTTCTCTCGCGGGATATATTTTGTTGTGGTGCTTTCGTCGTCCTCGTTCACCACGAATATTTGTTCATTATATGGCATCGAGGTGACGGCATTACCATATTCTTCCGCCTTTCTTATCACGTCTGTCAGCACTGACGGCTCTATCAAAGGGCGTATGCCGTCATGCACTATGATGATATCGTCGGCAGAGCATTTCCCTTCCAGATTGTAGACACCATTGCGTATAGACTCCTGACCTGTATTGCCGCCTTTGACTATCCACTGCAGTTTTGTTATGCCATACTGCTTGGCATACGCACGCACTATCGACTCCCAACCGTCAATGCACACCAGTTCTATTGCGTCTACCAACGGATGATCCTGAAAACCCTGAAGTGTATAGAGCAGGATAGGCTTGTCATAGATATTTATAAACTGCTTGGGGATATCCATTCCCATACGGTTGCCAGATCCTCCGGCTATAATTATCGCTATGTTCATCAGATTATATCTTTCGTTATAAATCTTTCTTTGGCGTGCAACAACAGCACACTCTCTACAAAGTTAATACAACTTTTGATAACACCTGCACTCTAATTCGCATATTTTTCATAACTTCGCATATTATAACGCGTGACTATGAACTTCTACGACAACATAAAAAAATTCAGCGAACATAATCTCCGCAAATGCCAATTGCGGCAGGTCGAGATATTGGAGGAGATAGACAAAATATGCAAACGCCATAACATTGGTTACTGGCTGGACGGTGGCACACTTCTCGGTGCTGTCCGACATGGCGGTTTTATTCCATGGGATGACGACATCGACATCGCCATGACTCTCACCGACCTGAAGAAATTCATAGCGGTAGCACAAGACGAACTTCCCGAAAGCCTCTTTCTCCAGACTCCCGAGACTGACCCTCACACGAAAGAGCAGATTGTGAAAGTCCGTGATCTCAATTCTCTTTTCATCGAGAAAGGAGACTCCTTTGGACAACCTTATGTCAAAGGCATCTTTGTAGACATCTTCCCCTTTGTGGACTATCCCGACATACCAAGAAGTTGGACAAAGAGGCTGACCCGTGGCATCTCGCGCAGTTACTCCATACTGCATCATGCGCATAATTACTCTATACGGGCATTTGCAGAGTTTTTCTATTTCGGAGCGAAATACATTTCTTTCTCCGCAGTATGGCATGTTGTCAGCCATCTTGGAAAGAAGACACGCGCATCCAACATTCCTATACAAAACGGCTATGGCATCTCTCACTCATCTGATGCCATATGGCCATTGGGCTCTATTCTATTTGAGGGGCACGAGTTTTCCGCTCCTTGCAATCCTGACTCCTATCTCACCGACCTATATGGTGACTACATGAAAATTCCGCCAGTAGAAAAGCGTGTATTCCACTCCGCCTTTATACTGCCGGAACTTGTTACTTACCCATGTGCTCATTAAACCAGTTGACAATCTGACGCATCAGGTGGTTGCGGGTGTTGCCTCCATAGATGCTGTGGTTGCGGTTGGTATAGATGAGTTCACGGAAATCCTTGTCAGCCTGCACGAGTGCCTCGCTATACTCAAATGTGTTTTGCGGATGCACATTGTCGTCAGCCAGTCCGTGACAAATGAGCAATGCACCATTCAGTTTGTCGGCTCTCTTTATAGGGGTTGTGTCATATCCCTCAGGATTCTCCTGCGGAGTGCGCATATATCGCTCGGTATATATCGTGTCATAATACTTCCAACTGGTAGGAGGTGCCACGGCCACGCCACAGTTGAATACTGCCCTACCCTCACTCATCGACATGAGAGTGTTGAATCCGCCGAAACTCCAACCCCAGATACCGATGCGGCTCTTGTCGACATATGACTGTTCGCCGAGCCATATGGCTGTCTCCACCTGGTCTCTTGACTCGAGGTCGCCCATATATTTATAGACCGATTTCTCGAAGTCTGCACCACGTGCACCCGTACCACGACCGTCTACACAAACCACTATGTAGCCTTCCTGTGCCAGATAATAGTCAAAGCCCTGACCCATACTGCCGCAGCTCCATGAGTCTACGACCTGCTGCGAACCGGGACCTGAATACTGGAACATGATGACAGGATATTTCTTCGAAGCGCTGAAGTCTGCCGGTTTGAGCATCCAACCATTGAGTTTCACGCCCTCGGTAGTGGTGAATGAGAACATCTCGCGACGGTTCCAGCTGTTCTTCTTGAGTTTGTCGGCGAGTTCTTTATTGTCTATCGATGTCGACAGCACCTTACCCTGATTGTTGCGCACGGTGACGACATAAGGAGTATTCATGTTGCTCCATGTGTTGACGAAATATTTGTAGTCGCCAGAGAAATGAGCGTCGTTCCATCCCTGCTGCTGTGTGAGTCGGTCGGTCTTGCCGTTCTTGTGCGACACATACACCTGGCGGTCATAGGGAGCGAGCGCCGCAGACTGATAGTAGAGGTCGCCCGTAGCCTCGTCATAACCATAGACATCGGTTATGACCTCTTCGCCCTGACCCACCTTGCGCAACTGCTGACCGTTCATATTATATATATAAAGGTGGTTATATCCGTCTCTGTCGCTTGGCAGCACGATGGTCTGCTTGCCCACAAGGATTGTCGAGAGTGTATTCTCTGGCAGATATTTATTAGCCTTCTCGTTGATGACGAGTTGCGACAGTGTGGATGAAGGGTTCACCGCATAGATGTTGAAATTATCCTGATGACGGTTTAATGTGTATACGAACACGCGGTTAGGGTCATCGGTCATGATGATGCGAGGTATGTAACCATCAGCATCGAGTGGCACCTGCAACTGCTGTGTGCGGTGACTCTTGATGTCATAACTCCACACGCTCACCTTGGAGTTGTCCTGTCCTGCCTTAGGATATTTGTAGGAGTAGAGACTCGGATAATCGGCATTCTCGCTCTTCTCGGGTTCCAGTCCCTTAAACATCTGCAGAGAGTATGTCTTCACGGCACTCTCGTCATACTTTATCCAGCAAATCTTCGTGCCGTCAGCATTGAAGCAGTAGGCTGTGTTAAATGAGAACTCCTCCTCGTTAACCCAGTCGGGTATGCCGTTGATGATCTCATTAAACTTGCCGTCATTGGTCACCTGACTCTCGGCATTATCATAGAGGAGTTTCACGAGAAATATGTTGTTGTCCCTGACAAAGGCTATCTGATTGCCGTCGGGCGAGAATATCGGCACCTGCTGCTTACCACCGTCAGAGAGTCGCTCGAGTTTGCGGCTCTTTATGGTGTAGATGTAGAAATCTGCCTTAAACGAGCGGCGATACACTTTATCGGTATTCGTCTGTATGAGCATGCGCTGATTGTCGGGCGACATGATATAGCCGTCGATAGACTCGATGTGCGCGCCCGTGGTGTTGTCAGCATCAAAGAGCACTGCCGTCTGCTTGCCGTCCTTGAATGAGTGCTGCACGATCTTCTTGCCATCAGAGGTAATCTCCACATACTGGTCTGTGCCCTTCACATCATCGAGACTGCGCATCCGCTTGGCGCTAAATTCCGAGTTCATGTTCTGCAGAGTGAGCTTCTGTGCCTTGGCGCTGCCCATACCTGCAAAGAAAGAAAAAATCATCAGAAACAAATATTTTCCCATCATTAAAATCTTTTATTTTTACCTCCCGCAAAGTTACTTATATTTTCGTAACTTTGCAAAGATTAGTTTCTTTTTCCCCGTATAGCATGACCGACACCAAACCATATCGCGACTTTGCTTCCTGGATAACGCAGTTCTTCCCCTTCAAGGTGCAGAAGATATCCATCGACGCAGGATTTTCCTGTCCTAACAGAGACGGACACATATCGCGCGGAGGATGCACCTTTTGCGACAACCGCACTTTCAACCCGAGCTATTGCGACGGCAGAAAGAGCGTCACCGAGCAGATAGAGGACGGCAAGGAGTTTTTCTCACGCAAATATCCCGACATGAAGTATCTGGCTTATTTCCAAGCCTTCAGCAACACCTATGCCCCACTCGACCGTCTGAAGGCGCTCTATGAAGAGGCTCTCTCCGTTGACGGTGTGGTGGGTATTATCATTGGCACGCGCCCCGACTGCGTTGACGACGAGAAGATAGCCTATCTCGGAGAGTTGGCGAAGAAGACTTTCGTGATGGTGGAATATGGCGTGGAGTCTGTCTATGACGATGTACTGCTGAGGGTAAACCGCGGTCACACGTTTGCTCAGAGCCACGAGGCAATAGTCAAGACCCACGAGGCGGGCATACTGACGGGTGCCCACATGATACTCGGTCTGCCGGGCGAGACTCGCGAGATGACGATAAAGTCGGCGGAGATTATCTCGGAGTTGCCTATCGATATTCTGAAACTGCATCAACTGCAGATTATCCGTGGCACTCAGATGGCGAGGGAGAAGGACAGCATAAAGACTTTCTCACTGGATGAATACATCGACTTGCTGTGCGAATACATTGGCCACTTGCGTCCGTCGATAGTGCTTGAGCGGTTTGTGAGCCAGAGTCCCAAGGAATTGCTCATCGCTCCCAAGTGGGGACTGAAGAATCACGAGTTCACCCACAAGTTGCTCAAGAGGTTGAAGGAAAGGGATAACTCTTAGGAGGTACGGCGCCCTCGCCGTACCAAAAAATCTTTAAGTCACCTTTTAAAATAAATCCGAATGAGTTCCTGTATCAAGAAGTTTCATTATCAAGCTTCTAAGTAGGCCATCATTTCTTCCAATGTGTCGAAGTTCTTCACATTACCTTTTTTTACATCAAGAATAGCCTTGTCCAATTCTGACATTTTCGAACCAGACTTCACTTCTTCGGCATTCCATCCCATTCGTTTTGCCAATTCTGTCAAGAATTTCAAATCCGAAACAGGAAGTTGCAAGTTTACCGTTTGTAATGCTACATCCATTTCCTTATATTATTTTATACGATAACGCATACGATAACGCAAAGTTAAGAAAAAAGGAACGAACTCACCAAAAGAAATCGGCGATTATTTCAACTTATGAATAAGATATTCGCAAGTTGACAAAGTAACCATAGGAGGTACGGCGTCCTCGCCGTACCAGTCACAAGCTATTAATAATAGGTCTCCCACAGAACTCACAGAACTCACGGAATTTGAAGTGGTGCCGTGGCACCACTCTTCTGTGAATTCTGTGAATTCTGTGGGAAAACTATAATATCAGTTTGGAAACTGATTGGTACAGCGAGGGCGCTGTACCTCCTAATATGCAAAAAGGGCGCGCCAAAACAGGCACGCCCCTTTGTATTGGTAGTAGGTGCTGCGTCCTCGCTGCACCCCTATGTAATAAGTTCTTACAACTTCTTAATAAAGCGAAATTACAAGCCGAGCAGATTCTTGAGCTCTACAGTCTTGGCATCCTTCTCGCCGAGCACATAGTAGTAGCAGTTGTAGAGAGGATAAGCCCAGTTGCTGCGCTCACGGTTAGGATCGAGATTCTTAGCTTCCTCGAGATAAGGGATGGCATCCTTGAGGATAGCCACCTGATCCTCAAACTTCTCCATCTGTGGAGCCTTCTGAGTGAGGCAGTAGCCCATGAATGTGTTTACCAATGCCTTCTGTGCATTGTCTTCCACCTTGCAACTGAGAGACTTCTTGAAACTGCTGACAGCATCGTCATACTTCTGCAAGTTCATCTCAGTCTGACCCTTCATAGCCCAAGCGGTGAAGTTCTCAGGATCGCTCTGCAACTTCGCGTTGATTACCTCGAGCTCCTTGTCCTTCTGGCCCATGTTGCTATACCACTGTGCCACACGTGCAAACACGTCGTTGTCAGCAGGATACTTTGCATAAAGCTCCTTCATTTGCTCAAGGCAACGCAGTGAGTCCTCGTGAGTCTTCACAGTCTTCTCGGTGAAATAAATCTTGAGGCTGAGAGCCTCCTTAGCCTTTGCAGGATCCTGCATCACTACGGTGAGATAAGAGTTAGCCGCTTCAGCGTCGCCCTGATTGAAAGATGTCACAGCTGCCACGCGAGCCACCTCTGAGATGTAAGGGTCACCGACACCCGCTGGAGATGTCTTTGCGTCAGCCTCAATCTTCTCCTTGAAGACGTCAGAAGTACCAGTTTTCACATACATGTCATAGAAGTTGAGTGCCGACTTGTTGTCATCAGCTGCCTGTGCATCCTGACCTGCGTTTACGAGATAAGGACGCATCGAGTAGAGACGGTCAGCATTTGTCTTGCGGAACTTCAATGGCACCTTACCCTTCTCGTTAGGCTGAGAGTCATACTTGTCACACTTCAACGCTGCGTCGTAAGCAGTATAGAGGTCGTTATACATAGCCTGCATGTCAACCTTCTCTGTAGGCTCCTGCTTCATCTGCTCCTTCAACTGGTTGGTCTGTACGGCAGCCTGCGCAGCGTTTACGCTTGTCATTGTGAGGTCTATGAGCTTGTTGTATGCCTGTGCATTCTCTGTAGAGCTCATCGAAGACTCATTGGCAGAGATGAGAGACTTTACCTCCTCAGCAGTCTTGGCTTTCTTGATTTGCTTGAAAGCGTCTGGATTTTGTGCGAATGCTGATGTTGCCAACAAGGCAGCAACAGCAATAGTCATCATTTTTTTCATATTAGTATCTTTTAGTTATGTTTGTCAAACAACTGTTGCAAATGTAATGATTAAATGCGGTTGTCAACACATAAACATCATTTTTTATTCTTCGTTATCAGAGAAATCTACTATTGGGTCGTTATTTTCACCATCATTAACATCTACATCGGCATCTGCATCCGTTTCGGCATTGTCGTCACTCTGCTGGAACTCCTCATTGTTTTTTGCCCATGCTGCACGACTTGCCTCCTCGGCGTCTGCCTGCTTGTCAGAACCCATCACCTTGGTGACACCTGCTATGATGTCATTCTTCTTGGTGAGGTTGATGAGGCGCACACCCTGGGTGTTGCGACCGATGATGCGGCACTCGGCAACGGAGAGGCGTATGGCGATACCGCTCTTATTGATGATCATGAGGTCGTCATCGTCGTTGACATTCTTGATGGTTACGAGCTGTCCTGTCTTGTCGGTGATGTTCATGGTGCTCACACCCTTGGCGCCGCGTGCTGTCTTGCGATATTCCTCTATCTGCGAGCGCTTGCCATAGCCGTTTTCGCTCACCACCATAACGGTCTCAGCACCTGCGTCGTTGACCACTATCATGCCTACCACAGCATCGTCATCGCCGTCGAGACGCATACCGCGCACACCGGTAGACATACGTCCCATGGTGCGGATGTCAGACTCGTCAAATCTCACTGCACGACCGTGACGGCTGGCGATGATGAGTTCGTTATTGCCGTTGGTGAGGCGCACGTCGATGAGTTCGTCGCCCTCAAGCAAATTGATGGCAATGACACCGTTGGCACGCGGACGAGAGTACTGCTCGAGGCAGGTCTTCTTCACCGTACCGTTCTTTGTGGAGAACACTACGAAGTGGTTGTTGATAAATTCCTGGTCGTCGAATGCTCCCTTGCGGATGCGCAGTATGTGCTGTATCTTGTCGTCAGAGTCGATGTTGACCATATTCTGTATGGCGCGTCCCTTGAAGTCGCGTCCGCCCTCAGGCAGTTCGTAGCACTTGAGCCAGTAGCAGCGTCCCTTCTTGGTGAAGAACATCAGCGTCTGGTGCATTGTCGCAGGATAGATGAGTTCGGCAAAGTCGCTGTCGCGGTGGCGTGCAGCCTTGGCTCCCACTCCACCACGTGTCTGCTCGCGGTATTCGCTCAGCAGGGTGCGCTTCACATAGCCAAGATGGCTCACTGTGATGACTACTGGGTCGTTAGGATAGAAGTCCTCAGCATTAAACTCGTGCTCGGCAGGAATAATCTTCGTGCGACGCTCGTCGCCATATTTCTCCTTCACCTCGAGGAGTTCGTCCTTCATCACCTTCTTGCAGAGTTCAGGGTCGTCGAGGATGTTTTGCAGATACTGGATGAGAGCCTGGAGCTCGTCAAACTCGGCATGGAGTTTCTCCTGCTGCAGACCTGTGAGTTGCGACAGGCGCATGTCGACAACATATTTTGCCTGAGCCTCATCAAATCCAAATCGCTCCATGAGTTTCTGCTGTGCCTCCTGCGGACTCTTGCTGCCACGGATGATGTGCACCACCTCGTCGATGTTGTCGCAAGCCACGATGAGGGCTTCCAGCAAGTGGGCGCGCTCCTCTGCCTTGCGCTTGTCAAACTTGGTGCGGCGTATGGTGACGTCGTGACGGTGCTCTACGAAATATTTCACGCAGTCTTTCAGTGTGAGCAGACGTGGGCGACCGTTGACAAGGGCAATCTGGTTTACAGAGAACGAACTCTGCAGGGCTGTCATCTTGAAGAGTTTGTTGAGCACCACATTGGTGTTGGCGTCACGGCGCACGTCGATGACGATACGCATACCCTGACGGCCTGTCTCGTCGTTGGCATTTGAGATGCCCTCGAGTTTGCCTTCCTTCACGAGGTCGGCGATATATTCGATGAGTTGCTGCTTGTTGACACCGTAAGGTATCTCGGTGATGACGATCTTGTCGTGAGTGTCGTCGCTCTCTATCTCAGCCTTTGCACGCATCACGATGCGTCCGCGACCGGTCTCATAGGCATCCTTCACGCCCTGCAGACCATAGATATATGCACCCGTAGGGAAGTCTGGAGCAGGGATATACTTCATGAGACCCTCGGTGTCGATGTCGGGATTGTCTATGTAGGCGCAACATCCGTCGATGACCTCGCCGAGGTTGTGTGTAGGCATATTCGTAGCCATACCCACGGCAATACCGTTACCGCCGTTTACCAGGAGGTTTGGTATCTTGGTAGGCATGACGGTAGGTTCGTCGAGAGTATTGTCGAAGTTGCGGTCCATGTCGACGGTTTCTTTCTCGAGGTCGTCCATGATATGTTCGCCCATCTTCGACAGACGGCACTCGGTGTAACGCATGGCGGCAGCGCTGTCGCCGTCGACCGATCCGAAGTTACCCTGTCCGTCCACGAGAGTGTAGCGCATGTTCCAGTCCTGAGCCATTCTCACGAGTGCTCCATAGACTGAGGAGTCGCCGTGCGGGTGATATTTACCGAGCACCTCACCTACTACTCTGGCGCATTTCTTATAGGGTTGTGTACTAACGTTGCCGATTCCCATCATACCGTAGAGGATGCGGCGGTGCACGGGTTTGAAACCGTCGCGCACGTCAGGAAGGGCACGTGCCACGATGACTGACATCGAATAGTCGATGTAGCTTGACTTCATCTCTTCCTCAATGTTGATCTTTATTATTCTGTCTTGATCAACTGTCTTGTTTTCGTCCATTATTACTTAATGATTAATTGTTTTCTTTTCTTCTAAGCGTGCCCATCATCACGACATGTGAAACGACGAGGCGAAATTATGAGCAAAATCGCCGTAAATGCCTTTTTTATTCGTTCTGACGGACTCAGCGCTTATTTTCACGCTTCAAAATTAATCATTTTTTCTGATATATAAAAGAGCGAGAGCGATGAAAAGATTAAAATATTAAAATATGAAAAGATTAAAAGATGAAGCATTTCATAGGAGGTACAGTGCCCTCGCTGTACCCACTCAAGCGAGAATTTTTAATTAAAGAAATCCTTATTGAGAGGGTACAGCGAGGGCGCTGTACCTCCTAATGAATACCAAAATTCTTCAATCCCCTCCCTCGGGAGGGCCATGGAGAGACCTTAATATTTCAATATTTCAATATTTCAATATTTTCATATTTCCATATTTCCATATTAAAAACGCACCTAGGTGCGTTGGCTGATGAACCTACGTGCGTTGGGCGATGCACCTAGGTGCGTTGGCTGATGCACCTACGTGCGTTGGGCGATGCACGTAGGTGCGTTTTTCTACTCAGCTGCGTCAAGCAGCGGCTGCTCTTCTTCCTTTGGCAAAGAAGACTTCCGTTTTTTGTCCTCGCTGGCTCCGTATTTCAGGAGTTTGTTTGCCGACGTGATGATGCTCTGACCGTCGGGAGCCACGGTGACATTGAGCTTGTTCATCTTCTCCTGCACCTTGGCAAATTCGCCCTGCACATCTTTGAATCGGTCATAGAAGAGTTGCACGCGTGACACTATCTCGTTGGCGCATTTTATGATGTTCTCCTGGTTTTCCACCTGTGCCATCTGCTTCCACGAGAGTTCGAGCATGCGGAGCAGGGCATAGAGATTTTGCGGACCTGTCACGAGCACTCCCTTCTCGTAGGCATCCTGCCAAAGGCTTGGATTGGCGGAGATGGCAGCCTGAAGGGCACCGTCATTGCACACGAACATGACCACGAAGTCGAGTTTCATGCCTTTCTGCTCATATTGCTGCCAATAGCTCTTTGTGGAGAGATTGCGTATCTGACTCTTGAGCGACGTCACATGGTCGGCAAGTGCCTGTTGGCGTTCGCCGTCGGTGAGCGAGGTGTCGACATAGCGCATGTAGGCTGTCAATGACACTTTGGAGTCGATGATGACATCGCGATTGTCGGGGAAATGGAGGATGACGTCGGGCTGCATACGGCTACCGCTCTCGCTACCAAGGACGGCATTGCCGTTGCTGTCGCGCAGGGTCACCTGCTCTTCAAACTGCTTGCCACGCTGGAGTCCCATGTCCTCGAGCATCTGTCGGAGTTGCATCTCACCGAACCCGCCCTGATACTTGTTGTTACCGGAAAGCGCCTGGGTGAGGTTTTCCGTCTTCTGTCCGAGTTTGTCGGTCTGCTTGACGCTTATTTCCAACATCTTCCTAAGGCCCTCAAGACCGCTGATACGGTTTTCGCGGTCTTTCACCACCTCGTCCTTCATCTGGCGCAGACCGTCGTTGAGAGGTGAGAGTATCTGGGAGAGCTGTTCCTTGTTGGTGGTCGAGAGTTCCTCGGAGCGACGCTTGAGTATGTCTTCCG
>CAVKNF010000034.1:0-16167 GCA_963657415.1 bacterium
TGACCTTGGGCGAACTCAGCAAGGGTGCGCGCATGGTTTACCAGATGGGCAACACACCTAACACAAGTCGCGGCATCTCTGAAGCCTCTGTCCCTTATTCCTTCACCAAGGAGACAGCTGCAGAAAAGACATCTAAGAAGTTGAAGAAGAGTAAGAGAAATTAAGTTGAAGGTTGAAGGTTTGAAGTTTGTAAGTTATGATTACATAGGAGGTACAGCGACCTCGCTGTACCACGCAAGCGAGAAATACCAATTGAGAAAAATCATTGTTTGAGATGGTACGGCGAGGGCGCCGTACCTCCTACGTTACTTGTGCCCGTTAGCGTGGTACGGCGAGGGCGCCGTACCTCCTAAAGAAATGCATTTCATAGGAGGCGAAGCGTCCCTCGCTTTGCCCCAAAGTGGCAAGCGAATATTTGCACTCAGCAATATATTGAAAGAAAAAACTGTTAATTCCTTTACTGTATGTTGTAATTTAAGGTTCTTTTACTAATTTTGTACAATTGCAGTCATTTGTCTCTTAGATAAATACAACGCGCATAATGGTAAAAAAAAAACGACAACAACATACTATATGAACATAAATAGAGCAATCAAAGGATTGGTACTTCTGCTGACAGCACTGAGCATAGTGTCATGCACCGAGAAGAAAAAGGCAAAGGACTTCATACAGCCTTGCAAGACCATGATAGCCAAGGAGTGTACACTTGAAAACAAGTGGTATTATGTGGGAGAGGTCAATGCCAAAACATCCACTGGAGTGGGATTTAAGGTGCCTGGCACTGTGACGAAAGTATACGTCAGCGAGGGTGACCGTGTGGCAAAAGGCCAGTTGCTTGCCGAACTCGATCCGCAGGACATGCAGAGCAGTTATGACATGGCCAAGGCTACTCTCAATCAGGCTGAGGATGCCATGCGCCGCGTGGAGATGATGCACAGCGAGCAGAGCGTGTCCGACATAAAATATGTGGAGGTGCAGACAAAACTCGAACAGGCACGAAGCATGTATACAGCAGCCAAGAAGCGACTTGACGAAACTAAACTCTACGCTCCCGTGTCGGGCGTAATAGGCCGAAGAGGCATTGAGGTGGGCGAGGGCTACGGCATGGTGCTTTCCGCCTTCACCATCCTCGATATAGATGAAGTGGTGGTGAAGATACCTGTGCCCGAACGCGAGATACCCAACATAAAGAAGGGCGACGATGCGAAGATTTGCGTGCTCGCCATTGGCGACTCCGTATTTTTCAATGCTCACGTCGATGCCCTCGGCGTGTCGAGCGACCCACTCACCCACAGCTATGAGGCGCGCCTCAACTTAAAGAACCCTGGCCACAAACTTATGCAGGGCATGGTGTGCAACGTGCAGCTGTGGCCTAAGTCCACACAGGGACGCAAGGGCTTCATCCTGCCTATCACCGCCGTGAAACTCAACCCCGGCAACGACTACTACGTGTGGATAGTGAAAGACGGCAAGGCTTACCGCCAGTCGGTGGAAGTGGGAATGTACTCCAAAGATGGTGTCATCGTATACGGCGGTATCAACGACGGTGACCACATCATCACCGAGGGACAGAGCAAGATATGTGATGGTCAAACTATAAAGGAGTCGAATTAGGATGGGCATGCCAAATTTCACAAAGTTCACGATGCACAACTACAGGCTCGTCGTGTTCTTCATTCTGTTGCTTATAAGCGGCGGACTGGCTTCGGTGACGTTTATACCCAAGCAGGAGTTCCCAGAATTCAAGATGGCAATGGGAATGCTTGTCGCTGTCTATCCCGGAGCGCCTGCCGACGAGGTGGAGAAGCAAGTGACCAAGCGCCTGGAGGAATATCTTGTCGAATTTCCTGAAGTGGAATCCCGACTACTCGAGTCAACGTCGAGCGACGGAATGTCCGTGATCAGGATAACACTCAACGATGATGGAGCGAAAGATCCTAACGCTGTATGGGGAAGAATACGCGACGGACTGCCATTGCTGCAGAAAACGGTACTGCCAAGAGGACTGCTCGGCATGGCCCTTCTCGACAAGTTTGGTGACGCGGCGGCCGAACTAATATCACTCGACAGCAAGGATAAGAGTTACCGCGAACTTGACGAATATGCCTCTAAACTGAAAACTAATCTGCAGGAGGTGAAAAACATCACCAACCTCAGAAAGCAGGGTGTGCTGCACGAACAGATAAGCATCTATCTCGACCGAGAGCGAATGGTGCGCTTCGGAGTGAGCAGCACGATGATTAACGCTCTGCTCGCCATGCAGGGACTGACCACGGGAGGCGCGCATATCGACACCGACAAGGCGGACATGCCGATATATGTCACGTCAAACTACATGACGGAGCGTGAACTTGCCGACCAGATAATAATCAACGACCCCAAGGGCAGAATCGTCAGACTGAAAGACGTGGCGCGCGTGGTGCGCGAATATCCGGAGGTGAAGAGCTATATCACCAACAACGGCAACCGCTCTGTACTGTTGTGCATGGAGATGAAAAGCGGTGGCGACATCATCACCTTCGGTAAGGATGTGGACAAGAAGGTGGAGGAATTCCAGAAAACCCTGCCGCCGGGAATAAATGTCACTCACATCGCCAACCAACCTAAAGTGGTGAAGGATGCCATTGTGGGTTTCTTCGGAGATTTCATGGAGGCCATCATCATCGTACTTATAGTGATGATGGTGCTGTTTCCTATCAAGTCGGCATTCGTGGCAGGAATATCCATACCGGTCACTATAGCGATAAGTATCGGTATACTTAATATCTGCCACATACCTCTGAGCACGCTCACGCTGGCATCGCTCACGGTGGCATTGGGAATGGTGGTGGACGACACTATTATCGTCATCGATGCCCACCAGAAGATGCTGCGACAGGGACACTCGCGCTGGTACGCTTCGGTGATGAGCGCCCACAAGTTCTTCCCTTCCATCTGCGTAGCCACATTGAGCATCTGCTTCGTGCTGTTGCCGGCGGCACTGTTTATGCCAACTTTCTACTGCGCTTTCATAGAAGTTTTCATCCACACCCTCAGCATATCCCTGTTGGTGTCACTCTTCGTTGCCATGACGCTTGCCCCGATGCTCAACTTCAAGTTCTTGGGCAAGAGTACGACTAAGAAAATCAACGAGAAAGAGTCCCGACTGCTGGCTCCCGTGCAGAAAGTCTATGAGAAAGTGTTGGCAAAGAGTTTCGTCCATCCGTGGATTTGCATTGGCATATGCTTATTGATAGTCATCGGTGGTGCGTTCCTCTTCAGCAAGATACCTGTGCAGATGATACCTAAGGCAGACAGAGACCAGTTTGTCGTGGAGATATACAACCCTAACGGTACAAGTATCAAGCATACCGCCAACATTACCGACACCGTAGCCACAGAACTGAAAAAGGACAATCGCGTGAAGGACGTGACATCATTTGTCGGTCAGCTGATGCCTCGCTTCATGGTTTCAGCACCGATGTCAATGGGTAGCAAGTCTTTCTCGCAGATCATTGTGAGAAGCACAGGTAAGGAAGAGACTCTTGAACTTCTACGCGACTACACAGGATACTTCGAGGATAGGTGGCCAGATACATACGTAAGAATGTACCAGTTGTCTTATTCGATGGCATCCAATCTGAGCGTGCTCATAGAAGCTGACACCGATGAGCACCTGCATCAGGCTGCCGACTCCATAAAGCAGTATATGCGCTCCATAGACGGTCTATTGTGGATTCACGACTCCTTCGGAGAAAAGACTCCCGTGGCACGTATTGACCTCGACCCTATCAGCGCGGCGCAACTTGGCATAACACGTCTGGCAGTAGAGTCAGACCTCGCCATGAAATACGGTGGCTTCAAGGCTGGAAGTATCTGGGACAACGACTATGAGATGCCTGTGATACTCTATACTGCAGACCGTAACACGCAGAAGGATGCCAGCGGCATCGGCGACGAATACATCGCTTCGGCTCTCGGAAAGAGTACTCCGCTGCGACAGTTTGCAAGGGTGACACCAGAATGGCGCGACGGAACAAGAAAGCGTGTGCAAGGCAGATCGTATGTAAACATACAGGCGGACATAAAGCCTGGCTATAGCCAAGCCTCCATAACGAAGCAGGTGCAAAACTACATAAACAAGACTCTGCTCCCTCAGATGCCTGATGACGTAAAGACAAGACCTTGGGGCTCGGCGCTCATCAACAAGGACATCTCCGAGGCTTTGAGCAAGGGTATGGTTGTCAGCCTGTTCGTGATATTGCTTGTAATGGTGCTCAACTTCAAGCGCTTCCGTCTGGCAGGTCTCGCCATGACAGGCACATTGCTCGCAATACCAGGAGCGGCAGTAGGAATGCTGCTGTCGGGAGTAGACTTCAATATCATGTCAATGCTCGGCGCATTCTCGCTCCTCGGCATCGTGATGCGCAATGCCGTCATCATGTTTGACTATGCCGAAGATTTGCGTAGGAAAGGACTGTCGGTACGCGATGCCGCTATGGAAGCAGGAAGGCGACGCATGATTCCTATCGTGCTCACCTCTGCCACCACAGCCTTCGGTGTGATACCGCTCATCCTCTCCAAGAGCACGCTGTGGCCTTCGATGGGATGGATAATATGCTTCGGCACCGTGGCTGCCACATTGCTCGTGGTTATCGTCATGCCGTGCGCTTACTGGAAACTCATGGAAAAGAAGAAGGTGGATTCTATAAATTCCCACCACAAACTATAATATATTTAACGAGTTGCTTTTTGTCATCTTGCGGTCTCTTTTCGGTCCAATTCGTCTGCTCGTTCAGTCGTATAGCCCGCTATACTTCTTCACTCACAGACAAATTGTCCTCGAAAATAGACTCGCCATATGACAAAGCTAATTTATAGAACCCACCTAAAGAAATGAAATATATCAAACTATATCTCCTGTTGCTGACTACGCTTACGGCAACGACAACGATAAGCGCCCAAAGGGTGATGAACCTTCAGCAGGCGGTGGAATCTGCATGCCGCAACAACGCCGACCTGCAGAAGAAACGTCTCGATGTTGAGTCGATGAAGGAGGTGAAGAAGGAAATCTACACTAAGTATTTTCCTGAAGTATCGATTTCGGGTACGGGCTACTGGCGCAACAAGGGATTCGCCCAGGGGTCTGATGTGCTCAACACCGCATTCTCTCTGTTTGCTGCATTCAAGGACGAAGAGACTGACGAGATTGATGCCAAGATACTGAAGTACGGCGTCTTCGCAGGTGTGAAAGCTGTGTTGCCGATATATACTGGCGGTAGATTGACGAGCGCTAACAAACTGGCAGAGCTCGGAGTGCAAGCCAAAGGCGAAATGGCGGCGATAAAGGAAGAAGAACTCACCCAAGAGGTGGAGAAATATTTCTGGCAGTTGGTGCAACTCTATGAGGCTGACGAGATGCTCACGACGATGGATTCGCTCGTAGACAGGGCACGTCAGGATGCCACGCTCGCCCTTAAGGCAGGACTCGTGACCACCAACGACAAGATGGAGGTGGACCTCTATTCCTCAGATCTGGAGAGCACTCACCTGCAACTCGACAACGGCAAGAAACTCTGCCGCGAGTATCTGGCTTACCTCACTGGTGTAGACGAACTCGACAGTGTGGTTTGGAATGACATCTATTCGGTGAAAGAACCTGAGGCATATTTCACGGACCCGATGTCGGCTCTCTGCAACCGTCATGAGATGAAACTGCTGCAGATGAAGAAGGACGCCGCCGTACTCCAGAAGAAATTCACGCGCGGTTCTTATCTTCCCACTATCGGTGCCATGTTCTCCTACAGCTACCACTATCTGTCTGCCAAAGACGATGCTGGTGTCTATCATTCCTATTTTGACACCAACCCTACAGGATGGTGGGTAGGCGCCAATGTCTCCATACCAATCTCTGAATGGTGGGGAGGCAAACACAAGTTGCGCCGTTCGAGCATTGCCATTAAGCAAGCGGAGATAGACTTTACCGACAAACAGAAACTGATGAAGGTGGAGATGTCGCAGAAGTGGAACACGCTCACTGAGAAATACAAGCAGATAGACGTGGCACAGAAGCGCATGGAGCAGGCTGAGCAAAACCGCAAGCAGCATGCAAGCGCCTATCGCAGTGGAGCGTCCACGATGACAGACCGCCTGCATGCCGATGCGCTATATGAGAAGGCACGCACCAATTATATCGATGCCTGCATCAAATATCGCCTCGCTATCACTGAATACAAGCATTCCACAGGCAGTAATTCTATAGAATAATAAAGACATAGCAATAGCATATATAAAAAGAGGTACGGCTCCAATGAGAGTCGTACCTCTTTATTATAATATGTGAGACAGATTATTCTATAACTGCAGTAAAACCTCCATTGCGCACCATCTTAACGTCAAGGGTGGCATTACTGTTCACCTGGCGTGTGTTCTTGCGATAGTCCATAGCCTGAGTGCCGGCATTGACGCCGTCGGTGAAGATTGTCATCTTGTGCTGACCTGCACCGAGGAAGTTGAGCGGAAGATGAAATTCGCGTGTCTCCTCCTCACCATTGCATATTCCCGCTACAAACCATTTCTCGCCATGACGCTTTGCCACGATGACATATTTGCCTATCTTGGCATCAAGACATTTCGTCTCGTCCCATGTCACTGGCACCTTTGATATAAACTCCGTACACTCAGCATTCTGATAATAACGTGTAGGACAGTCAGCCAACATCTGCGTGCCAGTCTCCATGATGGTAAACAGAGCCATACTGTAGGCGCGTGTACCTACAGACGAACGATTAGGATTTGACCACTCGTCATGTTCCGGTTGGGTGTTGAGCATTGCGCCCGGTGTGAAGTCGGCAGCACCTACGGCATTTCTCAGGAAAGGAATATAAAGGGTGTTGTCCGGTTGGCAACCGCTCATCTGCTCCAGTCCGCGCACTCCCTCATAAGCCAGGAGGTTAGGATAGCGATACTCCAGTCCTGCAGGTTTCATAGCTCCGTGGTAGTCCACTATGAGGTGATGCTTGGCTGCCTCCTTTATCACACGCTCATACCAGTTTATCATCCACTGGTCCTGGCGCTCCATGAAGTCTATCTTCGCTCCTGCTATACCCCATTTCTCATAAGTGTCGAAGATTGTGCTGAGGTTATCCTCCACGCAAACCCATGTCAACCACAATATGATGCCGACACCTTTCTCCTTGCCATATCTGATGCATTCCTGCAGGTCAAGGTTATCGTTTGGAGTGAATGGAGAGGATGTGTCCTTAGCCCAATCCTCGTCCATGATGATATACTTCAACCCATATTTTGACGCGAAGTCTATATAATATTTATATGTGTCGGTATTGCAACCTGTCACGAAGTTGACGTCAGGTCCATAGACAGCTTTCTGGTTCCACCAGTCCCATGACACTTGTCCTGGGTGTATCCAACTTGTGTCGTCCAATTCGCACTGTGCAGCAAGTTGTGCTGGTATCGTCTGCTCCACCATACCCTTGGAGTCGGTCATGGTGACAAATCTCCATGGGAAACTGCGCTTGCCTGCGGTGTGCGCGCCCCAGTCAGCAAGTTCCTTAATCTCCGTACTGCGGTCGCCGTCATACACCCAGTTCTTGTAATAAGGCACGATGTTGCCCGACAGGCAGTCCTTGTCGCCATTGCCGTGGAGATAGAGACCAGGATAGTCACGCAAGTCAGTTTCCGAGATTAAGAGTTGCAGGTCGTCCTCAGTGGAAGAGAGTCCCACGGGCAGAGTTGCCATCTCCTTGTCATGCTGCCACTCCTTGAGCAGGCAGTTGGTGTAAGGGTTTTCTGAACTGGAGCCCCATGTTTCCGTGCCCTGATAGTGCACATCCATCGGCTGTGCAGGTTTGAGGTTGAAAGTTTCGTCCACCACATAGATGGAATCCTTCTCATTGAGTATATAGCGGTAGGCTATGGCATTGTCAAACACGCGGAACTCCACCTTAAAGTTGCCCTTCATCGTAAGCGTAACCTCCGTGTAGTTGTTCTTTATCGACGAGTCCTTGAGCGGCACTACGGGTTTGATAATGTTGCTCACCTTCTTCGTCTTCACCCCAGCAATCTTCGCATTTTTGCCAAGCGTTTTTGTGGTGAGTTTCATCTCCAGCCCGCTCTGAGTGAAGACTTTCTTTCCGTCAAGCCATGTTGTGTAGGATAGTGACCCGCCGTTGTCGGTGATGACGGCTTTGATTTTTCCCGTTGGTGACGTGACGTTCACATCTTTTGCCTGTGTCAGCATGGTAGAAGCCAGAGCCAATGTCAGTAGCAATGATTTTTTCATAATGTTATATTTAAGGTTTAGTGTTGTGCTACAAAGTTATAGAAAATTGCCAAACCTTAAGCATCATCATTGAATAAATATCAGAAAAACAATAAAATCTTCAGCTGTCCGCTCGGTGTTATAAATAAAAAAGAGGGTATTGCGAAATACCCTCTCTCACTTTAGTCGGGATGACCAGACTCGAACTGGCGACCACACGCCCCCCAGACGCGTACGCTAACCAACTGCGCCACATCCCGAATTATATCGGCACTTTATCCGCTAAAGCGGTGCAAAATTACCACTTTATAGTGAAAGAAAGAAGAAAGCACACTGTGAATTATTCTTTTTTAACGCAAACATTTCATAGGAGGCGAAGCGTCCTCGCTTTGCCCAACCGCTAACGGGAGGGCTCAAGCAAGAGAGGGGTGCAGCGAGGACGCAGCACCTACTATGGTTACCCTTTCCTCATAGCGATGGTACGGCGAGGGCGCCGTACCACTCTTGCTTGGAAATTCGCCCTGAACCAACGGTCACCGGCGCGAAGCGGAAAGGTAAAGGGCAACTGAATTCTCTCAACTTTGTTACACAACGACGAAAACTTAGGAATAACATCCCCATTAAATATAAATTTAGTAATTTTGCATAGCAACAAACATTTTAAGTGATGAAAAAGAGTTTTACATTGGCTGCGCTTGCAGTGGCGCTCTGCACCTCATGCGCTTCCCATTATCATCTGACAGACGTCAGCAGGAGCCGTATTCTCATCGATTCCACCTACGACAAGAATCCCGACCCGCAGGCAGCGACATTCCTCGCACCCTACAAACAGAAAGTTGACAGCATGATGAGCCCCGTGGTGGGACACATCGCACGCTATATGGCATCGTATAGCCCTGAGAGCGAACTGTCAAACCTCATGGCGGACATACTCCTCTGGGCAGGCAAGAACTATAACGAGCAACCTGTCTTCAGCCTCTACAACATGGGAGGCATACGCGCGGCTCTCTCCGCAGGACCCGTGACCTATGGCGACATCCTCAACGTGGCACCTTTTGAAAACAAGATATGCTTCTTCGACCTCAAGGGCGAGACCGTGCAGAAGCTCTTCGAGCAGGTAGCGGCTACGGGCGGACAGGGCGTCAGCCACGGCGTGGAACTGGTGATAAGCAAAGACCGCAAACTCATCTCTGCTAAGGTCAACGGCAAGGAGATAGACCCCAACGCCACCTACCGCGTGACGACCATCGACTACCTGGCGCAGGGCAACGACGGCCTCACTGCATTCAAGGAAAAGACCAATGTCAACGACCCTAAGGGCAAGGAAAACAATGCCCGCTTCGTCATCATGGAGTACTTCAAGGAGAAGGAAAACAAGGGCGAAGTCGTCGACAGCAATGTTGAGGGACGCATAATAGTAAAATGACAACAGCTAACATCTCAGGACTTATGAAAACAAACACAAGAATATTCTGCCTGTTGATATTCCTCGCCACTTTCCTCTCCGCAGGAGCAAAGGGCAAGAAGGAAATAACCATCCTCCACACCAACGATACCCATAGTTGCATACTGCCGCTCAGCAGCAATCTTGCCGACACTCTGCTGGCAGGACGTGGCGGTTATCTGCGTCGACTCAACATGATAAAGGAGGAACGCAAGAAAGACCCGAAACTGCTGCTCCTCGACAGCGGTGACTTCTCACAGGGTTCGCCTTATTACACTATATATAAAGGTGACGTGGAAGTGGGACTGATGAATATGATGGGCTATGACGCCTGCACCATCGGCAATCACGAATTTGACTTCGGACTGGAGAATATGGCGCGCATCTTCCGCATGTGCCACTTCCCTGTGGTATGCGCCAACTACGACTTCACTGGCACACCCGTGGAAGGTCTCGTCAAACCTTACATCATCATCAAGCGCGACGGCATAAAGATAGGCATCTTCGGCATATCGCCCCGACTCGACGGTCTTGTGGCTGCAGAGAACTACCAGGGAGTGAAATATCTCGACCCTAAGGAGAAGGCTACAGAGATGGCAGACTTGCTGAAGAACAAGGAGAAGTGCGACGTTGTGATATGCCTCAGCCACATGGGATGGAACATGAGAGACGAGGACGGCGACCAGCAGGTGATAGGCAATACACGCAATATCGACGTCGTGCTCGGCGGTCACTCACACACATATTTCAAGAATCTCGAGTATGTGAAAAACCTCGACGGCAAGAGCATACCAGTGGACCAGAACGGCAAGCATGCTCTCTTCGTGGGCAAACTGAAACTTGAATTCGAATAACCATGCACCGCAAGACTTCTGAGATAACAAAGGATGTGAAGGTATTGCTGGAGCATCTGGAGAAGAAGATCGTCACCTCGCTTCACGAGCGTCCGTCAAAGGAAATGCTCGACCGTCTCTCCATCCTCGCTGGTTTCCAGGACTGGGAGAGTTTCAAGAAGGAGATCAACGAGGGAGAAGAGTCATAGGAGGTACAGCGCCCCTCGCTGTACCCTGAAACCATTATGGGGCATTTGGTCTTCGTAGGAGGTACAGCGCCCTCGCTGTACCAACGCTAATAATCATTATTCTTACTTGCGACTGGTACGGCGAGGGCGCCGTACCTCCTATAGTTACCTTTGCCTCATTGCGATGGTACGGCGAGGGCGCCGTACCTCCTACGAAATACAGTATTCTTAGGAGGTACAGCGCCCTCGCTGTACCATAATAAGATGTTTACTTATGTCTGTTGGCCCTCTGCTCGCGATATTTCGCCTTCTGGCGGGCGGAACCCGAACCGTGGGCACCAGTGATATACTTCTTTTTCTTTGCCTTGGTCTTCACCTTGTCGGCATTGGGGTCTTTGCGTTCGCCTCCCTTGCCGAAGTTGATGCCGTTGACCAGTATGCTGTCAAAATCGTCCATAGCGGTTTTGCGGTTTATTAGGTTGGTTGAACAAATCCCCTCAATTAATGGTGGAACAAGCGTATGCCTGTGAATGCCATGGTGATGCCATACTTGTCGCAAGTGTCGATGACATTGTCGTCACGCACCGAACCGCCAGCCTGAGCAATATACTCCACTCCACTCTTGTGCGCACGCTCGATGTTGTCGCCGAAGGGGAAGAATGCGTCAGAACCGAGAGCCACGCCCGTATTCTGTGCTATCCAAGCCTTCTTCTCCTCACGTGTGAGAGGTGAGGGCTTCTCGGTGAAGAAGTTCTCCCATATGCCATCAGCGAGCACGTCATCATAGTCGTCAGAGATGTAGACGTCGATGGTGTTGTCGCGGTCGGCACGGCGAATGCCCTCCTTGAAAGGCAGGTTCATCACCTTAGGGCACTGACGCAGCCACCAGATGTCGGCCTTGTTGCCTGCCAAGCGTGTGCAGTGGATGCGGCTCTGCTGTCCGGCACCGATGCCGATAGCCTGTCCGTCCTTCACATAGCACACGGAGTTAGACTGTGTATACTTCAGAGTGATGAGCGCTATCATGAGATCGCGCTTAGCCTCAGCGGTGAAGTTCTTTGCCTTTGTAGGGATGTTCTCGAAGATAGAGTCGTCATTGAGTTTTATCTCGTTGCGTCCCTGTTCGAAAGTCACGCCAAAGACCTGCTTGCGCTCTATAGGATTGGGCACATAAGCGGGGTCAATCTTTATCACGTTGTAAGTGCCCTTGCGCTTAGCCTTGAGTATCTCGATAGCCTCGGGAGTGTAGTCTGGAGCAATAACGCCATCGCTCACCTCACGCTTGATGAGAGTAGCCACAGCCTCATCGCAGGTGTCACTCAGAGCTATGAAGTCGCCATAGGAACTCATGCGGTCGGCTCCGCGAGCACGGGCATAGGCACATGCTATAGGCGAGAGAGGTACCTTCACGTCGTCAACAAAGTATATCTTCTTCAGTGTGTCGCTAAGAGGCAGACCTACGGCAGCGCCGGCAGGACTCACGTGCTTGAAACTGGCAGCCGCGGGCAGACCCGTAGCCTCCTTGAGTTCCTTCACCAACTGCCATGAGTTGAGGGCGTCGAGGAAGTTGATGTAGCCAGGACGGCCGTTGATGACTTCGATTGGCAACTCTCCCTCGGTCATGAAGATGCGCGAGGGTTTCTGATTAGGATTACATCCGTACTTAAGTGCTAATTCTTTCATATTTGATTCAGATTATCATTTCACTACTGTAAGCGAGCCCGACTTGGTGACCTTCACCTTGATGTCACGCAGGCGGTGGTTGGCATGGTCGAAGATGCGTGCCGGGTCATAACGTCTGCCCTGCACATTGAGTTCGAAGTGCAGGTGCTCTGTCGTGGCGCGTCCTGTCCTTCCGGCAAGTCCGATAACCTGTCCGGCACTCACCTTCTCGCCCGCCTTAACGAGATTCTTCGACATGTGCGAATAGAGCGTCCTTATACCGTTGGCATGCTGTATCTCTATGCAGTTGCCATAGCCCGAGAAAGGTCCGCTGCGCAGCACCTTACCTTCAAAGGCGGCGAGTATCTTGTCATTGGGAACAGTCTTGAGGTCTACACCCGAGTGGTTGCGCTTCCCACCGTAAGGACTTATCACCTTTGCTCCGGGTAGAGGATAAGCCCATCTGTTATCGGCTATCTGCGAGAAGTCGAGAGTGACTGAAGACTCTCCGTCGAAATCGTCTTCGCCAGTATATGCCATCAGTCCCTTGCCATGAGCGTCATGTCTGAGAGCCGACACCTTGACGCGCTCACCCTCCTTCGTTATCTTCAGGGTTATGTTGCGCAGACGGTGGCTTTTGAGTTCCACGATGGTTTCGGGGTTGATGCGTCGGCCGTTTACCATGATGGCAAAGGAGCAGTAATTGTCCTGCCCTATGCCACCCACGATGGCGATGGTCTGTCCTGCCTTCACTCGGTCGCCCACCTTCACGAGGTTTTGAGCGTTGTCGCCATAGACAGTCTCCAGTCCGTTGTCATGGCGTATGACGATGATGTTGCCCTGTTCGGGATGCTTGTAAGACAGACGCACCACGCCGGCAAACATCGCCTTAACGGCATCGCCCTTCTTGGTGGTGATCTGCATCTCGGAGTGATTCTTCACTATGAGAGCCTTACCCACAGGCAGCGGGAAGGAATAGTCGGTGGCAGAAAGTTGGGAGAAGTCTATCTTGAAGGTATTGCTACGGTCAAACAATCCTGGAGTGGCAATACTGATCTGCTGCTGTTCGGCAGCGGTAAATTTATGTCCTTGTGCCCACATGGCGTTTGTAAAGGCAAATGCTATGAGCAGGCAGGTGAGTCGCAGATTGGTTGTAGTTAGTCGTAGGTTCATCTTATCATTATTGCATTGAAATTGCGTCCGCACTTCACCGCACCCTTCTGTTCTACTCGCGCAGAGAAAAGGCTTTGTGTGTTGTCGTATGTGCAGATGTGCTCTATGTGAATATTGTCTGCCTTGACACCGCTGTCAAGGAGTATCTGTCGGTTGGCTTCCCACAGGTCGATGTGCCACTTGGCATATCGTTTGGCGATGGTTGCCATAGGGAAACCTGCATCGGCAAAGGCATTGTATACCTCGTCGCCAACCTCAAAGTTCTTCAGGGATATGCCAGGACCGATTACAGCCTTCAGGTCAGAAGGCTCTGTGCCATACGCTTGCTTCATCACATCGATGGTCTTGGCGGAAATGAGGCTCACAGTGCCTCGCCAACCGGAGTGTATGGCGGCAGCCGACTTTGCCTTGTCATCATAAAGAAGCACAGGAATGCAGTCGGCAGTGCTCACTCCTATGCAGACTCCACGCAGCGATGTCACCACGGCATCATAGCCCTCGAGGGCTTCCTTCCTGGCATCCGGCGACATATTGACCAGGCGGTCATCAATGATACGCACCTTGTCGGAATGCACCTGATGGGGCATTATCAGGCGGGAGTCGTCTATATTAAGCATCTGGCAGAGACTCTGTCGGTCTCTGCCAATAGCCCTTTGTGTAGTGAATGCTACGACCTCAGGACCGAGGGTATGGTATTCATACACATTATTCATTTACATCGTCGATGTCTTCAATGTAGTCCACATCATCAATAAACTCGATGTCATCGTCGTCGGCATCCTCCACATAGACGATGTCCTCGTCTTCGCCCTCGTCCTGCATCTCCTTATTGAGGAATGCCAGAGGTTTGTTGCGGTGCACGATGATCTGCTCGTCGATGGCGCCCTGCATCTTGTTACTCTCCTTATTGAGTTCCTCCCAGAGCACATCCTTGAGTTGGTCGATGCCATATCCCGTGACGCTCGAGATAAACACACACGGCAGGTCGTCGGGCAGAGTCTCGCGGAGCATGGCGATGAGTTCGTCGTCGAGCAGGTCGCACTTGGTCACGGCGAGCACACGGTGCTTGGCGAGCATGTCGGGATTAAACTGCTGCAACTCGTTGAGGAGTATCTCGTATTCCTTCTTTATGTCCTCGGTGTCGCCTGGCACCATGAAGAGGAGCAGAGAGTTGCGCTCTATATGTCGCAGGAAGCGCAGACCGAGTCCCTTGCCTTCGCTGGCACCCTCGATGATACCCGGTATGTCGGCCATGACGAACGATTTTCCGTCACGATAGGCCACGATGCCAAGGGAGGGTTCCATAGTGGTGAAGGGATAGTTGGCAATCTTCGGGCGGGCATTGGACACAGCGCTGAGCAATGTGGACTTACCCGCATTGGGGAATCCCACGAGACCCACGTCGGCAAGGAGTTTCATCTCGAGGATGACCGTCATCTCCTGCATAGGGTCGCCAGGCTGGGCAAAGCGCGGAGCCTGGTTGGTGGAAGTGCGAAACTGGAAGTTGCCAAGTCCGCCGCGTCCTCCCTTGAGGAGCACCACCTCCTGTCCGTCGTAGCGCACGTCGCAGATGTATTTGCCGGTCTCGGCATCATAAGCCACAGTGCCACAGGGCACATCGATATAGACATCCTTGCCGTCGGTGCCGTGGCATTTGTCCTTGCCACCGTTGCCACCATGCTCGGCAAAGATGTGGCGCTGGTATTTCAGGTGCAGCAGCGTCCAGTGGTTGTGACTGCCGCGCAGGATGATGCTTCCGCCCTTTCCTCCGTCACCCCCATCGGGACCACCGTTGGGTTGGTACTTCAGATGACGCAGATGCATACTTCCCCTTCCGCCCTTTCCTGAGCGGCAAAGGATTTTCACGTAGTCAATGAAGTTGCTTTCCATAACAGTCGTTCCTTGGGGATAAGTTTGGGGTTATTTTAGTTGTTGTCGATAGCCTTCTTGATATCAGCGTAGATGTCGTCGATAGAACCTACACCGTTGATCTTGGCATACTTGCCTTCGTTGATATAGAAGTCCTTCAGAGGAAGAGTCTGCGAATAGTATGTGTCAAGACGCTTCTTTGCTGTCTCCTCATTGTCGTCAGCACGTCCGCTGGTCTTGCCGCGTGCGATGATGCGCTTGATGAGTTCCTCGTCGTCAACCTCGAGACCTATCACTACGCTCACGCTTTCGCCACGCTCAGCGAGCATAGCATTGAGAGCCTCAGCCTGTGCGATGGTGCGTGGGAATCCGTCGAAGATAACTCCCGGGATGTCCTTACCCTTAGAGTCGAGCACGCCTGCGAGCATGTCGATGATGAGAGAGTCTGGCACGAGTTTGCCCTCGTTGATATACTGCGATGCAGTCTTGCCGAGTTCTGAGCCAGCCTTTATCTCTGCACGAAGCACGTCGCCAGTGGAGATGTGTGCTACGCCATACTCTGCAATAATCTTGTCACTCTGAGTTCCTTTACCGGAGCCTGGTGCTCCGAAAATGATAATGTTCTTCATAATCCTATTATATCTCTTTTTACCTTTTATTTTTCTGATTCTTCTGCTGACAACACGTACAGGTCCTTGAGGTTTCTGCCCTGCTGATTGTAGTCGAGACCGTAGCCCA
>CAVKNF010000034.1:17107-18576 GCA_963657415.1 bacterium
GACTGTTCGGTTCGGGACTCAACAAACCGTTGCAAGGAGGTTTTGCGTCATTGGTAAAATATGTCAACGCCTCTTCCGCCTACGTGGTGAGCATCGACATGCCGTCGGGACTCTTCACCGAAGACAACACCGACAACATACGCCAGAACATCATGCGGGCTGACCTCACGCTGACGCTTCAGCAGAAGAAACTCGCCATGTATCTTGCCGACAACGAACCGTATCTCGGCGAGATAGAGGTTCTCGACATCGGATTGTCGAAAGAATTTGTAAGACGCACTCCGGCTACTTTTCATCTACTGGAAGACAGTGATGTGGTAAACCTATTGCGCCCTCGCTCGAAGTTCTCGCACAAGGGTACGATGGGGCACGCTCTGCTCTTTGCCGGTTCTTACGGTATGGCAGGTGCCGCCATCCTCGCTGCCAAGGCTACATTGAGGAGCGGTGCGGGGAAGGTGACGGTGCATTCGCCGCTTTGCAATAACGACATACTGCAGGTCAGCGTGCCTGAGGCGATATTACAGCACGATGCCGAGGACACATTCTTCGCCCACAATGCCGACACCGAGGACTTTGACGCTGTGGCTATAGGACCTGGCATAGGGCAGAATGAGGACACGGCAATAGCACTGATGTCGCAGATTAGGCGCACGCAGTGTCCTATGGTGCTGGATGCCGACGCGCTAAATATCCTTGCCCAGCACAAAACTTGGCTCAACCAGTTGCCTGCCGACCTGATAATGACTCCCCACCCTGCCGAGTTTGACCGATTGGTGGGAAGAGTGTCAAACGGCAGTTGCGACCGACTGGCGAAGGCGCGCAAGATGGCGGAAGACCAGAAAGCATACATAATATTAAAGGGACACTATTCTGCTCTCTGTTGCCCTGACGGCGAGACCATCATCAACTCCACAGGTAATGCAGGCATGGCGACGGCTGGCTCTGGCGATGTGCTCACAGGAATAATAGCAGGACTGCTCGCACGCGGATATACACGCAGGGCAGCTTGCATCCTGGGAATGTATCTGCACGGACTGGCAGGCGACATCGCCGAAGAGGAAGTGGGAGAAGAGAGTCTCATAGCAAGCGACATTGTAAGGATGTTGCCCATGGCATTCAAGAAAATAAAAACAATATAAATATGAGAAATAAAGTGATAATGCTGCTTGGCACACTCTTGGCCTCAATAGCAGGAAACGCACAGGTGGAGGGCACACGTTACTATCTGCCAAAGACTGAGATGCGCTTTCAAGTGCTCATAGAAAAGTCAACCTACACACCAGGTGACTTTGCCTCTTACTCGGAAAGGTTTCTGAAGAAGGCTGCGAGCGAGACGTCTGCCACATCTTATAATATTGTAGGCATCAAGATGCACACCACCTCCATCCCCGACAGCGCCAAGTGCTACGTGGTGCCTGTGGACAAGAAGCACACCATATTTAATGTAGACCTTGACCGCAGTGGCGTTC
>CAVKNF010000035.1:0-1716 GCA_963657415.1 bacterium
CGTACGTACATTATAACAATAAAGGAGGATGCCTCGCAAGAGGCGTCCTCCTTTTTCTTTAGGAGGTACAGCGCCCTCGCTGCACCTTTCTCAAGCAAGCCAATACTAACCATAGTAGGTGCTGCGTCCCCGCTGCACCCATCTCAAGCACGCCAATGCTAACCATAGTAGGTGCTGCGTCCCCGCTGCACCCATAGCCAAAGAGCAATATCAATAGAGAAATTCCTGCCTGCGTGGTACGGCGAGGGCGCCGTACCTCCTAATGGGTGCAGCGAGGACGCAGCACCTACTATCAATACCATCTATTCATTTCCTTCCTGGGGAGGGTTAGAGAGGGGTCTCATCTTTTAATCTTTAAATCTTTCAATCTTTTAATCTTTCCATCTTTTCATACAAAAATTCCCCCCCCCCCCCACCTATTGCGGGAATAAAAGAAATTTATTAGCTTTGCCACCATCATACCATGAAATGTGATTTATGCGGGCTGGAGAGTCTGCATAATAATAAGTTTATATTATAGAAGAAAGGATTTATATTATGAAAAAAACTATCTATTCCTTGCCACAACCGCCATCATCATGGCGAGTTGTGCCAATGATGACTTCACTGGCGACAACACCTCATCGCCCACAGGCACTGGAGCCATCGCCTTTAATATGAATACGCCTGCAATGTCGCGTGGTGATGGAGGTGACAGTGAGGGCGGAACCACTACGGGGGGCACAACAACTGCTACTAATACGGCGGCAACAAAACTCGGAAATGAATTTATCGTTTGGGGTGAGAAGAATGAAAACGGAAAGGGAAAGAAAGCGGATGATGCGGACATCGTTTTCAAGAACTACCGCGTGCAGTATACCGCCAGTTCTGCCTATACCACTGAAAGCAACACCAAGGACTGGGAATATGTAGGCATTACTCCGTATAACTCCGCAGGTACTGCTCCCACAGAGCAATCTACTGGTACTGAAGTCAATGCCGCTGTAAGTCCTTCCATCTATAATTCTACAGAAGGAGCCACCAACAAGCAGACCATAAAATATTGGGACTTCGGCAAGTGGTATACCTTCACCGCAGTGTCAGCAAAGCAGGATGACATCAAGTCGCAGAAGGTGAAGATTACCAAGAATACTGGCTATGAGTCAACCGCTACTGATACTACTTCTTACAAAACAGCGCTTACTAAGGGCTACACCGTGGAGTTGGCTTCTGGCGCAACGGCTGGCGACATCTATTTCTCAGACCGCATCACCAAGAAACTTGATACTAAGGCAACTAATGGTGCAGAAAACGATGCCGTCCAGATGACCTTCCGCAACTTCCAGTCGAAGATTCGCTTCGGCGTCTATGAGACCGTCCTAGGATATAAGGTCGTGATTACGGGGATTAAGTATAATGGTACTGGAGATGGTTCGGTTACACACCCGACATCAGGTGATAATCCTGACAAGACCTTCGGTATTGATGGTAACTTTATAAAGGCAGGTGACAACACAAAATATAAAGTTACTTATGTTGCTTCTGGTGCAAATCAAAATAGAGCACAGGTAGAACTCGTGTCAGAAACAGATAAAACACCTGCAAAGTCTGACACTCTCCGTACTGACGGCACCACATGGCTCTCTACATCTACTACAAGTCCTGTAGGTACTACTGCCGATAATCCTACATATGACAACGTGACCACTACCACAGGTGAAAATGGTAGTTCAACCT
>CAVKNF010000035.1:2372-16238 GCA_963657415.1 bacterium
GTAACCTCAGTTCCAACAGAGAATGGTGGCACAATAAGCAATACCTCTGCCCTCAAGTGGACTCCATCATCAGCTGCTACATATGCAATCGAGTACACAAGTGGCAACAACAAGTACTACAAGATAGTGAAGGTCGCAGCAACACAACAATAATATCCATAATCGTCAACAGACGATAAAAGATAAACCCCATGATTTAGCCCTCGGTGCCACAGCATCGGGGGCTAATTTCTTCTTAACTAATATTAAAAAGGTGGGGATTTTGCAACCTTATCGCGATAAGAATATGGGGATTTTGCTAACTTTGCAACTAATAGATATGGGGATTTTGCAAAATGAATACATTCAAGAGAAAGATATACAGTCAGTTGCGTGATTGGAAAGATCGTGCGGGCGGAAGACGTGCCTTGATGATAAAGGGTGCCAGGCGTGTAGGTAAGTCTACCGTAGCAGAAGAGTTTGCCAAGAATGAATACCAGTCATACATCCTTATAGACTTTGGACAAGCTCCCAAGCGGGTGGTTGACTTGTTTGAAGACTTGTCCGACTTGAATTTCATATTCTTGCAGCTTCAGATGATTTACAAAGTGAAGCTTATAGAACGCAAGTCAGTCATTGTCTTTGATGAGGTGCAGCTCGCTCCAAAGGCACGTCAGGCTATCAAATATCTGGTGGCTGACGGACGCTACGATTACATAGAAACCGGTTCTCTTATTGGTATACGTAAATTTACTGAGGGCATATTGATTCCAAGTGAAGAAACAACCATAGAGATGTATCCGATGGATTATGAAGAATTCAGATGGGCATTAGGAGATGACGTGAGTGTTTCGTTGCTAAGACAGAGTTTTGAGTCAAAGATGGCACTTGGTGATGCCGTTGTCAGGCAAGCTCTTCGTGACTTCAGACTCTATATGTTGATAGGTGGTATGCCTCAGGTTGTCTCTGAGTATATCAAGACAAATAATTTTGCCGATGTCGATGAGATGAAGCGAACCATCATAAATCTTTATGATGCAGATCTGCGTAGGATAGACTCTTCAGGACGTGCCTCTTTGCTGTTCAATAGTATTCCTGCTCAATTGGCTCATGGCGGGAGTCGCTTTCAAGTAAGTACTGTAATAGAAAACCAGAGGGCAGAAAATATACTTCCGATATTGGAGGATATGAAGAACTCCATGATTGTGAATGTGGCTTATCATGCTGATGACCCAAATGTAGGAATGTCTCTGACAAAGAATTTGGAAAAGTTCAAGATATATTTGCATGACACAGGTCTGTTTATTACTTCGATGTTTATGGATAAGAAGGCAACAGACAATGTGATTTACGAGAAATTGCTTTGTGACAAATTGGAAGCGAACTTAGGGTATATATATGAAAATGTGGTTGCCCAAATGCTGGTTGTGGCAGGAAACAATCTGTTTTATTATACATACCCTTCACCAACATCCAATCATCTTTATGAAGTTGACTTCCTGTTGAGTCGTGGAAACAAGCTATGTCCATTGGAAGTGAAGTCTTCAGGTTATACAAGGCATACATCTATAGACAATTTCTGCAATAAGTTCTCTTCAAGAGTCTCTGACAAGTATCTTGTCTACACTAAAGACTTGCGAAAGGATAAGGATGTGACTTGCATACCTATATTTATGGTTCCATTCCTATGAACCAGTAGTAGGTGCTGCGAGGGCGCCGTGCCTCCTAACATTTCCCTATAAAACTGTTGTGCGGTATATTAAAATATCGTACCTTTGTCTCATGGAAAAGAAGATATTTACTGTCAATGGCATGAAGTGCTGCCATTGCGAAATGAAAGTGGAAGACGCCATAAAGGCCGTCGAAGGAGTGGTGGAGGCCAAGGCCGACTGCGGCGAGAATAATGTCACCGTGGAATATGACGAGAGCCAGGTCTCTGCCGACGACATAAAGTCCGCCGTAGAGGATGCCGGCAACTACGAAGTGGAAATTTGATTCTTGAAGGGCAAAGCGAGGGCGCTTCGCCTCCTATGAAATGCTGCATTCTATAGTAGGTGCTGCGTCCCCGCTGCACCCACTCTTAAAGGAATGCGCCCTGAAAGGGCAACTACACTCAGCCCAGGGCAACACCCTGGGTAAAAAAGTCATCCCTCAATCCCCTGCGCCCTGTAAGGGCAGCTACATAATCTCCTCCCGAATCGATGTAGTTGCCCTTACAGGGCGCTGTACCTCCTACAATTACCTCCTTAGGGCGCAATATTTACTATATAACTCCTTCGGGACGCCTCCTTCTGTCTTTTATGCATAATATACATATTACTATATATGCAAGCTATCCTTATACGGAGGGCTTTTCTGAATAAATAAACGCTTTGTAATCATTATTGCTTTCTATGTGTCAATAATATTGCGAAGTGTTTTGCTTTTGTGTAAATTTACTTTGCTTGTTTGCATTAAATTGTTATCTTTGCAAAGTGAATATAAATGTATAATCATATTGAATATTATTCCCATGGATATACTTGATATCGATATGCTCCGCGACTTTTACTCTTCTTATACGCAAAAGGTAGAAGAGGCGCGGACTTCTCTCGGACGTAATCTCACCTATGCGGAAAAGGTGCTCTATGCACATCTCTATGACCCTACACAGATAAAGTCCTTCGCCCGCGGCAAGGACTATGTGGAGTTTCGACCCGACCGCGTGGCCATGCAGGACGCTACTGCCCAGATGGCTCTGTTGCAGTTTATGAATGCTGGCAAATCGCGTGTGGCTGTGCCCGCAAGTGTGCATTGCGACCATCTCATCTGCGCCGATATGGGGGCCGACATAGACCTGCCCGCAGCATGCAAGACCAACAAGGAGGTGTATGACTTCCTGAGTAGCGTGTCGCAGAAATATCACATCGGCTTCTGGGGAGCAGGAGCAGGCATCATCCATCAGGTGGTGCTTGAGAACTATGCCTTCCCTGGCGGCATGATGGTGGGCACCGACTCGCACACGCCAAATGCCGGAGGCTTGGGCATGGTGGCAGTGGGAGTGGGAGGCGCTGACGCCGTCGACGTGCTCACAGCCCAACCATGGGAACTGAAGATGCCACGACTCATAGGCGTAAGACTTACAGGCAAGTTGAGCGGATGGGCATCACCCAAGGACGTCATACTGAAGATCCTCGGCATCCTCACCGTGAAGGGAGGTACCAATGCCATACTCGAATATTTCGGCGAAGGCGTGAAGACCATCTCCGCCACAGGCAGGGCTACGATATGCAATATGGGTGCCGAACTCGGTGCCACCTGTTCTATTTTCCCTTATGATGCCAATGCCGAGCAATATCTCGTGCAGACAGGACGTCAGGAGGTGGCAGACATGGCACGCGCCAATGCTGCCAACCTGCAGGCAGATGCCGACGTGTATGCTAATCCGGAAAACTATTACGACCAGATACTCGACATCAACCTCAGTGAGGTGAAGCCGCATCTCAATGGACCTTTTACCCCTGATGCCGCCACTCCTATCGACGAGATGCGTGACAAAGGTCCTGCCAACGACTACCCTATGACCGTAGAGGTGGGACTCGTGGGCAGTTGCACCAACTCCAGTTATGAAGACTTGGCGCGTGCTGCCTCTGTGGCACGCCAGGCCGTGGCGAAAGGCATAGAGCCGAAGGGCAGTCTGATAATCAATCCAGGTTCGGAGCAGATACGCTTCACTGCCGAGCGTGACGGCATCCTCGATGACCTGAAGAGTCTTGGAGCCATCATCATGACCAATGCCTGCGGACCTTGCATCGGACAGTGGAAACGCCACACCGACGACAATGAGCGCAAGAATGCCATAGTGACATCATTCAACCGCAACTTCCGCCGACGTGCAGACGGCAACCCAAACACATATGCCTTCATAGGCAGTCCTGAACTCACCGTGGCGCTCGCCATAGCAGGACGACTCGACTTCAATCCTGCCGCCGACACTCTCTTGACCAAGGACGGCAAAGAGGTGATGCTCGACGAACCGCAGGGCGACGTGTATCCAGCAAAAGGTTTCGCCGTGGAGGACAAGGGCTTTATCGCACCTGACGACAACAGTGGCGATGTGGAGGTGATAATCAGTCCCGACTCCAACCGTCTGCAGAAACTTGCTCCATTCCAACCTTGGGACGGCAACGACCTGCATGACATGCCTCTGCTCATCAAGGCGCAGGGCAAGTGCACCACCGACCACATCTCGATGGCAGGCCCATGGCTGAAGTTCCGCGGACACCTGCAAAACATCTCCGACAACCTTCTCCTTGGTGCCGTAAATGCATTCAATGGCGAGAGCAACAAGGTGAAAGACCAGTTGACGGGAGAATATGCCGGAGTGTCGGCAGTAGCCAAGGACTACAAGCAGCACTCCATGCCGAGCATCGTCGTGGCAGAAGACAACTATGGCGAAGGTTCGTCGCGTGAGCACGCAGCCATGGAACCCCGTTTCCTCAATGTGCGCGTCATCCTCGTGAAGAGTTTCGCCCGCATACACGAGACCAACCTCAAGAAGCAGGGCATGCTCGCCCTGACCTTTGCCGACAAGGCCGACTATGACAAGATACGCGAAGACGACCGCATAAGCATCACGGGACTGAAGGACTTCACCCCCGCGTCGCAGTTTACCGTCACCTTAAAGCATGCCGACGGCACAGAGGAGTCATTCCTTGCCGACCACACATACAATGAGACCCAGATCAACTGGTTCCGTGCGGGTAGTGCACTCAACTATTCCGCCGAGAAGTAATCACATTTATATATAATAAGGTAAGAGATTTATGAAGATAACAAAAGAAAATAATGTGCTTAATGTGCCCGACTGCGCCACAGTGCCTTTCATCGAAGGCGACGGCGTGGGAGCGGAGATAACATCCGTGATGCAGCAAGTGGTAGATGCCGCTGTGGCGAAAGCCTATGACGGCAAGAAGAAGATAGAGTGGATGGAAGTGCTTGCGGGCGGCAAAGCCCATGAGCAGACTGGCGAGTGGTTGCCACAAGCCACCATCGATGCCTTCCAAGACTATCTTGTAGGCATCAAGGGACCGCTGATGACTCCCGTGGGCGGTGGCATCCGCAGTCTCAACGTGGCATTGCGCCAGACCCTCGACCTCTACGTCTGCCAGCGTCCCGTGCGCTATTATGACGGCATAGAGAGTCCAGTGAAGCATCCCGAACTTGTGGACATGTGCATCTTCCGTGAGAATACCGAAGACATCTATGCCGGCATAGAGTGGGAGGCTGGAAGCGACGAGGCAAAGAAATTCTACAGTTTCCTCCATGACGAGATGCATGTCAGCAAGGTGCGCTTCCCCGAGACATCCGGCTTCGGCGTAAAGCCCGTGAGCAAGGAGGGTTCGGAGCGTCTCATCCGTTCGGCCATAGAGTATGCCTTGGCACACAACCTGCCATCGGTCACCCTCGTGCATAAGGGCAACATCATGAAGTTTACTGAGGGCGGATTCAAAAAGTGGGGCTACGAACTGGCAGAGCGCGAATATGCCGACGCTCTGAAGTCAGGTCGCCTTGTCATCAAGGACTGCATATGTGATGCCTTCCTGCAGAATGCTCTGCTCAAACCACAGGACTACAGCGTGATAGCCACTCTTAATCTCAATGGCGACTACGTGTCCGACATGCTTGCCGCACAGGTGGGAGGCATCGGCATCGCTCCTGGCGCCAACATCAACTACAGCACCGGTCACGCCATCTTTGAGGCTACCCACGGCATAGCCCCCGACATAGCAGGACAGGATATCGTGAACCCCTCAAGCATAATCCTCTCTGCCGTGATGATGCTCGACTATATGGGTTGGGGCGAGGCTGGCAAACTGATAACCGAGGCTATGGAGCATCTCTTCCGCCAGGGCATAGCCACCAACGACCTTGCACGCTTTATGCCTAACGGCAAGGCTGTGGGAACAAAGGAATTTGGCAAACAATTGATCGAAGCACTATGAACAAGGACTATCTGATATATAAACTTAGCGACGAGGTGAAAAACTCGAGCAAGATTCCACGCGAGGCATTCCAGCAATATGGCGTGAAGCGTGGCTTGCGCAATGAGGACGGCACGGGAGTGCTCGTCGGATTGACACATATAGGAAATGTCGTAGGATATAAGCGTGACGATGAGGGCAATGTGATGCCATGCGAAGGCCAACTTTTCTATCGCGGTTATGAACTCAGCGACCTCGTGACACCTGTGCTCGAGGAGAAGAGGTTTGGATTTGAGGAAATAGCCTATCTCATCCTCTCAGGCCGTCTGCCTGACAAGGAGGAGCTCTCTGCCTTTAAGGAACTGCTCAATGACAACATGCCTCTCGACCACCGCACCATAGTGCACATCATCGACCTCGAGGGCAGCAACATCATGAACATCCTGGCGCGATGCGTGCTCGAGATGTATACCTTTGACAACAATCCCGATGACATCTCGCGCGACAACCTCGTGCGTCAGGCGATAAACCTCATAGCGCGGTTCCCTACTATCATTGCCTATGCATTTAATATCTACAGGCACAGCGTGCATGGGCGTTCGCTCAACATTCGTCATCCGAAGGAGAAACTCACTATAGCAGAGAACTTCCTCTATATGATGAAGGGCGACAACTACACGCAACTCGATGCCCGCACTCTCGACCTGCTGCTCATCATCCAGGCAGAGCACGGCGGAGGTAACAACTCCACATTCACCGTGAGAGTGACATCATCCACGCTCACCGACACTTACTCGAGCATAGCAGCTGGCATCGGTTCGCTCAAAGGTCCGCTCCACGGCGGTGCCAACATACAGGTGGTCAACATGTATCATCACCTGAAGCATGAGATTTCCGACTGGACCAATCGCGACGAGATAGACACCTATCTCACCCGCATGCTCAACAAGGAGGCATATGACAAGTCGGGACTCATCTACGGTTTGGGTCATGCCATCTACACCATGAGCGACCCAAGGGCTGTGCAGTTGAAGAAACTCGCTGGTTTGCTGGCTGCCGAGAAGGGCATGCAGAAGGAATATGACTTCTTGTGCTTGCTTGAGGAAGAAGGCATAAAGTGTGTGCAGAAGCACCGCAACACGAAGAAGCCTATTTGTGCCAACCTCGACTTCTATAGCGGATTCATATATGAACTCATAGGATTGCCCCATGAGATATCCACACCTATCTTCGCCATGGCGCGCATCGTGGGATGGATGGCTCACCGCATAGAGGAAATCACCTGCGACGGTCGACGCATCATCCGTCCTGCCTACAAGGCGATGGTTAATCAGCAGGAATATGTTCCGATAGATAAGCGATAATAGAAATCTTCAGCAGATAGCGATAATTATAAAGAATAGAAAGAAAATTGCCGGAGTGAACTTCCTAAGAGTATCACTTCGGCAATTTGCTTTGTCCCGGCATCTGGTTATGCTGCATGACATTCATGCCCGGGTCGTCAGGATAGCGCGACCAGTCTACCTGCACCTCCAAGTAGGTGGACTCGTTGAAATGATATCTCACGCCGGCACCTATCCTGTCGCCGATATTGTCAAACGGCGTACACATATTATAATATAGAGGATTATACATGCCACGGTGGAAACGGCTGTCGCCACTGTTGACGATAGACTTCTGTCCATAGATATAAGCCTCCCAATGGTCGTTGAAGCGGTAGTCGAGGATGGCTGTCAGTCCGCCCTCGCGATAAGACCCTATGCCAGAATTGATGTTGTTGAGATATCCGCCGATGGCAAACGACAGTTTCTTGTTTATCGGTTTGGCATACACGGCGGCGATTCTCTCTGCCGTACCGCTGAAACTGTTCTTGCCGAATGAGGTGAATGCCGACAGACTGAGACTCACGTTGAGTCCCTCATGCAGGTCCCATCCATATCCGCCATAGCATAGTGGGTGATACCACCAGCGGTGGCTCGGCACTCTGCCGCTATAGTCAAGAGTCGGCAGATGCAGAGAGTCCGCAGGCAAGTCCTGCTTGAATGAAGCCACGGGCACCATACCGTTGAGATATTCCGGTTCCTCGCCGTCGGTATTCTCCTCGGGCTGTTCCGCCTTGTTTCCAGCGCCTTTCAGACTTGCCGTGTTCTCCTGTGCCGACAGGGGAGCGCTCACAAGCAGTAATGTCAATATGCTATATATTGCCTTCATCACTTGCAAAAGTACTCTTTCCCTCTATAACCGCCAAGCAATTAAATCTATTTTTCGATTAATTATCAATTCATAAAGGAAAGGATTTCTTCCTCTGATAGTCCTGATATCTTGGCAATCACACTTACGTCAAGTCCTTGTTGTAACATTGCTTTTACCATGTCCGCTCTTCCTTCCGCTCTTCCTTCCGCTCTTCCTTCCGCTCTTCCTTCCGCTCTTCCTTCCTCTAATCCTTTTGCGCGTCCTTGCTCCATACCTCTTTCATATCCCTGCTCAAGGGCGGTATCAAGAGAATTCTTGATGTCGCGATAAGCCTTCAGACTATCCTCATATTCACGCAGTTCGTTAGGGGTAAACTTCGCTATCTCTGCCTCTTGGAAGAGTTTGGAGAATATCTTTTCTTTCAATGCTGACGGGCGTTTGTCAAGACGAGAAAGATTCTTTAGCACGTAGAGCCACTTGTCATATTGGGTTACAAGTTCGTCTTCCGTCTTGTAAAACTTGGCTATCTCTACATACTTGAAAGTTAGCTTGTCATTGAATACCTTGTGGGTCTTCTTGTCAAGCAAACCTACTTCATGGCTGATGTCATGTTTGTCAAAAGAGTCCTCGTCCATGTCATAGTTGAGCAGGGCTACAGTGTAGACATGTTCCAGTTTGAAGTTCCAGTCTGACCCCTTGGGTGCTTGTTCGCGTATGGGAAAGGTGGAATAGAAGAGAGATCGGTCTTTGAAGAATTTCTGATATGCGTTCTGCATTTCCACGATGAATTTCTCTCCCCGTTCATTCTCGCAATACACGTCAAAGATGGCCTTGCGCTCGGCGAAGGCATCGCCCACGTGCTCACTATTGAGGTATTTCACGTCCTTGATGACTTGAAACCCCTCAAATAATGAGTTCAGGAAGTTGATAAGCAAATCCTTGTTGGGTTTTGTACCAAAGATGCGCTTGAAACCGAAGTCGGTCAGCAGACTGATGTATCTCTCTTCCGTCCTTTTCATAATTCTTCCTCCTTTTTATCTTTTGCAAAGATACATAATTTCCTGTCGCATAGCAAAAAGCAACCTTGATATTTTTTAGGTGGGAATTGATAGCCCTGCCTTTAGTCACTTCCTTATAACCTGACCAGTCTCCTGATATAATGAAAGACAAGGGTGGCGGCTGCCACGCCCAGGCAATAGGTTATGATATTCGTGTCGATAACTCCGTCTTTCATTATCGTAAGCACCTTGTTGTGTACCAGATACAAGTCGAAGGATATGATGCTAGCCATTGGTGTCAACTTCGACTTTATGTCGATGTGCCACATAGTGAAGACAAGTATGAAAATGAAGATGAACACATAGTCGAGCAATGCATATTTGGCATATTGCGACTCCCATATGCTTGTAAACAAGGTAATTATGGTGCCCCAGCCAATGAGGCTACTATATATTTTCCACATATTCCGTGCGGAGTCTTTACATAAGGATGCAGTCACACCAATGCTAAACATAGGCAATGCCAGTATGCTGAATGTGCCTTGTATGAATGTCAGACAAATTGCTATGGACATTATTGTCATTACTGTCAGACAAATCATCGAGAAGACTTTTTCTTTCTTCTTGTATGGCAGTTGTATGAAAATGCCAAAGACGAAATACATCAGCAGTATGGCCTCGATAAACCACATGGCGCTGTCATTAAAATCCCACAGCACATACCTTATGTCATGGCTAATGTCGCTGCCAAGCAGAAAAGCCGACACAGGCAACCACAATGCAGTGGCAAGTACGACGGGCACATACACCTTTAGCAATCGTCTCTTTAAGAAAGCGCCAAATGCCATGTGACGCTTCTTCTCGCTTTCCATCAGTCCGTAGCCCGACAGAAAGAAGAATATGGCAACGGCTATGAATCCCGCCTGACTGCACAGGATGTGATGGATGATGCTGTCTGACAGATGATTTGTCCATACATACTGCGAATAGTGGTGCAGCGCTATCATTATGGCTGCCACCAACTTTATGCAGTCTGCACTACCGCGTGTGATGCTGAATGTGGATTGGCGAATATGAAATGGTGTCATGATTTCTTGCGTTATCTGCAAAGTTACAGATTATTTCGCAAGAAATCATGATATTAATAGTAAAACTATAGTAGGCGAAGCGTCCCCGCTTTGCCCTCTCTCGGTTTATTATTAATGTGTTAGAACGGGTGCAGCGAGGACGCAGCACCTACTATGAATACCTTACAGTATCCTGCCGTCCTTCTCCCGTCGAAGTTCCTGCTTCATGCCCTGGTAGACGCGGTTCCAGTAGGGCAGGTGGCGCAGAGTGGAGCGTATCGGCTGCACGTCATAGACCATCATAGCCAGGAGGAAGACGACGCCCACGATGCAGAGCACTCCGAATATCTGCTTTGTGCCGATCATCATGCTCTCCAGGGGAGTGTAGGGCAGACCCAATGCCATGTTCTCGGCCATGCGATAGCGCAGCATATAGCCGTAGGTGGCAGATGCAATGTTGCCCAGAAGACCGTTGCGCACAAATCCCGCTATGGTCAGTCCCATGAAGAAGTGGCGGAAGTCCAGCAGGTCTTCCAGATATATGGTCAGCGCCACGAAGAAGATGGCATAGCCAAAGTTGCGCGCGAAGGTAGGCACATAGAGCGATTCTATCCCTATCGACGGCGTGATGTGGAAATACATATACACCTCATAGAGCACCAGCATGGCAAATCCCACTGTCAGCAGGCGCGTGTATTTCTGATGCCATATCTTATACCAGCACAGGCTGAAGAGGCATCCCGCTATGTTGCCCGCTATGGCGATAAACTCAAATCGTGCCTCGGTCATCTGCCCATAGTGCAGCACCGCTCCCCAGAAGGGTTTCTCCAGCGAGTTGGCAGTGCCGTTCATGACTTCAGCCATGAGAAACATCAGCAGTATGGGGAATATCGTCTTGTATCGGAACATCTCCGGCGAGAGGTAAGGGTGCCTTATGCGATACATGCGGTGCAGAGCCGTCCATATGATGAATGGCCACAGGCAGAGCACCGTCGTCCACAAGAGGCTGTCCGTCCAGTTGTAATATTCTGCGTAGTCGAATATCCACACGCCCGTCAGCAGCACCACCGACCACAGGATGCATCCCAAATAGTCGATGCCGATGAATGGTATGGGGCGCATGAAGCGGAAGTTGCGCGTGCAGAGCAGGAAGTAGAGCAGCACCAGGCAGAGCACAGCCACCATAAACCAGTGCATGGCTCTCCATCCGCCGAAGTAGTAACTCAACTCCGTGCTTATCCATCCCGCCATAGCCATGTCGCCAAGCACGACGATATATAGCAACGGGAAGAATATCTGGAAGTCACGCTTTGGAGTCATCCACAACTGTATGTTGGAAAAGCACTCGAAGGTGGCCATCAGTTTGAAGAATCCGCAGAGGTATGACGACACGCATAGCAGCGGTATCCATGTGGTGAAGAGGGGTAGGGCGATGGTCACTATCAGTCCGCTCACAGCCACTATCTCCAGTTGACGGTTGGTAAAGCAAAACTTCAGTCGGAAGAGGAAGGGGAAGGGCATAGCCACTCCCACCACGCAGCACATGAACACAAACATCACGTCTTCGCGCATCCATCCCAGTTCGCCCATCATATACTGTTGCGAACCCAGGTAGATGCCGTCCGACATCTGGAATATTATGCAGAAGAGCAGATATATCCATGGTCGCAGTTTCTTCGGCACGAAGTCCTTGACCATAGGCATCTCAAAAGGTCTGCCCATCATTTGGTTTGCCATATGTTTCTATATATTATATATTATGTTTCTATATATTATATATGATGTGTAATATGGAGAGAGCATATGGATTAATAGTCCACCTCGCACTCCACGTTGAGTCCGCTGAGCAGTCGCTTCACGTCCTCAGCCTTGTTGTCAGAGGTCAGCATGATGCGCACAGGCACACGCTGCTCCACCTTCACGAAGTTGCCCGTGGCATTGTCTACAGGCACATTGCTATAGGTGGCACCGCTGGCAGAAGATATTCTCTCCACCTTGCCCTTGTATGTTATGCCCGGTATGGCGTCAGCCTTGATCTCCACTGGCATGCCCTCGCTGATATGCTTCATCTGGGTCTCGCGGTAGTTGGCCACCACCCACACATTGCTCTGGTCCACGATGCTCACCATGAGTTGACCAGGCTGCACCAACTGGCCCACGAAGATGTTCTTCCTGCCCACATAACCGTCGCAAGGAGCGGTGATGACGGTATACGACAGATTCAGGCGGGCAAGGTTAAGACGGGCCTCTGCCACGCTCACGCCGGCATCCGACTGACCCAGTCTGTGCTCCTGCTCATTCTTCACTATGGCCGTGGCCTCGCGGCTTGCCGACGCCTGAGAGTAGCGAGCCTGTGCAGCCTCATATCGGCTCATGGCCTGCTCATATTGAGTCTTCACGTTGTCAAACTGCTGCTGTGTCACGGCACCCTTCTGCAGCAGGGCTGCAAATCGGTTGTATTCCTTCTTGGCATTCTCCATGCCCACCTTGGCCTCCTCGATGCCTGCCGTTGCCACCTTCACGCCTGCCGAAGCCACATTGATATTGCTGTGTATGGTGTTGATGCTTGCGCTTACGGCACCCGAACCCGACTTCGAACCCTTCACGTCAGCCTCTGCCTGAGCCAGTGCCAGGCGATATTCCGCGTCCTCGAGTATCACCAGAGTGTCGCCCTTGTGCACATACTGAAACTCCTCGAAGCGCAGTTCCTTGATAAATCCCTGCACACGCGTGTTGACAGGAGTGAAGTCACGGTGCACCATGGCATTGTCGGTATATTCCACTGTGCCGAAATGTATGAAGCGCGAGCAGAGATAGGCTGCGCAGAAGACGAGTGCCAGTATGACCACGGCATTATATATTCTCTTTATCTGTTTCTTGTTGTTCATGATGAATGTATGTGTATGTGTTGTTGTTGATGATAAGTTAAAGTTTGCCTGCCACGAACATCACCTTATAGTATTGGTAGGCGATGTTGATGCGTGCATCCGACTCGCTCAGTTCGGCATCGAGCTTCATATTGGCTGCGTCCACCATGTCGGTGATGAGTGCCAACTGGTTGAGATAGCGGTCATTGATGACATCATAGTTTTCACGAGCCAGTTCCACGTTCTTCTTCTGCGTCTCCAGTTCCACATAACTCTGCAGATAGTTGGTGTAGGCAGCCTGCACATTGTTGTCGAGTTCCTCCTGTGCCAGCGCCTTCTGCTCTTGAGCCTGACGTGTGGCGATGCGCGCCTGCGAGAGTTTCTTGTTGCTCTTAAATAGCGACGAGAGCGAATATTTCACTCCCAGGCCTACATACCATATGTTGAGGTTCTTGTCAATAGGAGGCAGTTCGAATGTTATCGGACCGTTGAAATCGTTGCTTGCCACGACAGCCACCTTGGGCAGCAGTTCGCTCTTTGCCAGTTTCTCCTGCTGACGGCTCATCTCCTCATTGAGTTGAGCCATCTTCAGTTGTGGGCTCACGGCAGCGGCATCCTTCTGCCATTGCTCCTCGCCCTCACGTCCGAAGGTCTTCTCCGTGGTGTCCTCCGTAGGTATGATGCGCTCCGTCACGTCGATGCCCAGCGTGTTGCATAGTTGGTGGTTGAGGATGGCGCGCGTGTTGTTGAGTTTCGTCAAGTTTAGTTTCAGAGTCTGCAACTGCAGTTCATATCGTGT
>CAVKNF010000035.1:16248-18528 GCA_963657415.1 bacterium
CTTGAGCGCCACACCCTGAGCGTGCTTCTCGTTGATGTTGTCTATGAGTTTCTGCGTGAGTTCGATGTTGCTCTGCAGCACCTTCTCGCGGTTGGCGATCTTCTGCAGGTCGAGATACTGGCTCAGAGCCACGAAGCGCTGTCCCTGACGACTCAGTTCGGTGCCCACGGTAGCCTGCTCCGCACCTATCTCAGCCAACTTTATCCCTGCGCTGACAGCACCTCCGGCATAGATCACCTGTTGTGCGTCGAGCGAGAAAGAGTTGCCGAAATGCGGACTTGTGAGGTTTTGCACATTGGTGAAGTCCCTGTCCATGAGCAGCGCGTTGCCGATGTAACTTGCGCTCAGGCTGGCATTGATGTCGGGCAGCCGTTGGCTCTTGGCAGATTTCACACCCTCGCGTGCCACTTCGATACCTGTCTTCTGCACCTTCAGTGTCGTGTTGTTCTGCTCTATGAGGTCAAAGAGTTGGTTGATGTCCATCGGCCTTGCGTTTTGAGCAAAGGACACAGAGGTCATGGCCGTGGCAAGTGCCATAGCCGAAATAAATCTTTTCAACATACTTATAATATGATATCTCTTGTATTTTTCCGGTGCAAAGTTACGGATATTTGACTGATGTGTGATTGAGGAAAACTTACTGAAAGTTGGCAATATGGGAACTGTTTCACTTTTTTTTGCTACTTTTGCGAAGTAAAAGAGAATATGGATACACAACTTCTTACCCTGTCACCCCACGACATAGACCGCTCTATGCATGTCATCGACCATGGTGCCTTGTGGCTCTGTCTTGATGGTGAAGCCTCACTTGGCATCGACCTCGACAAGTGGCACATGACACGAGACTCCGTCATAGTGTTCTTCCCCGGCGATGTGGTGCAGTGGCATGACATGAGCGACGACTTCAGGGTGAAGGTCATACGCTATTCATCTGAGATACTCCGTTCGGCATGTCTCAACATCGAGCACTCCATCTACTCGCTGCTTCATGACGACCGCCTCTGCCAGCGTCAGGATGTGGTGGACCATGTGGTGAAAAACATGTTCAGCATACTCGACTTCTATTTCGATGATCATCGCATCACGGATGTCGACAACATCGTCAATGCCCAGTTGCGGTCGTTCTTCATGGGATACAACAGTTTCGTAACCAATCACAGCAATGGCAATGTCACGCAGGGCGCAAGCCGCACCGTGGTGCTCTTCAACAGGTTTATGGAACTCGTCAAGACTGCCTACCGCGAGGCGCACGAGGTGTCGTGGTTTGCCTACAAACTACACATCAGCCGCAAATATCTTGGCATCATCGTGAAGGAGCACACAGGATTCACCCCCAAGAAGATTATCGACGAATACATCATCCTGCAGTTGCAGTTGACCCTGCGCACCACTCAGAAGCCCATGAAGATGATAGCCTCCGAGTTTCATTTCGCCGACGTGTCGGTCATGACCCGCTATTTCAAGTCGCACACGGGCGTGAATCCATTGAAATACAGGAATGGGTAATCATTTAAGATTGAAATATGGAAATATTGAAATATGGAAATATTAATTGTGGGTGCAGCGAGGACGCAGCACCTACTATGGTTTCCATTGCTCGTTTGTGATTGGGCAAAGCGGTGACGCTTCGCCTCCTATGAAATGTAAACCACAATCATATTTTAATATTTCAATATTTCCATATTTCAATATTTCCATATTAAAACGGCGTCCCCGTTGCACCCTCAAGAGAGAAAAATAATCGGTGAAACGTTGCAAGCAGTCAGCTGGAGCGTTTGCAGAAGTTGCGTGTAACGATGTTTTGGCATATGTCAAAGAGTTGTGTGACAAATGTCAAAAAGGTTTGCGACAAATGCCAAAAATGTTTATGACATATGTCGCACAAGTCTTTGACGAATGTCGCACCATTCGTGCAACGAAGTTTTTTCAAAAGATAATTTTCTCGCTTGCAAGGGTGCAGCGGTGACGCTGCATTGTAATTTGCAGTATTTTTACCGCAAAATATGTACATGGTAATTCTTCTTTGACATAAACGACTAATGCCCTATATATTATATATAGGTGTAAGACATACCGCCTGGCGATAGGCTTCCCATGTGCAAACCATAGCCGGAAAAGGTAGGGGAGAAGTGATAGATTGAATATTTTAATGACTTTTTCTTGTCAGTATGAAATAAATATATTAATTTTGCCATCAACAAATAAAAAAGACACAGATGAATACATCTTACGCATCTTATTTCTACTTTTACTTTTACTTTGCAGGCAATTGTGAAGCGG